>JBARYO010000344.1:0-3888 GCA_049647905.1 Elainellaceae cyanobacterium
GTTTGAGTTGGAGCCGACTTCGATAAAATCCCACCCTAACTACCGAAACCTGCTTGACTACGGCGCTATAGCCTCTTGAATCTGTCCGGAGTGTTGTAGTTCAAGATGCTGGTTTTATTGGAAGCCGAACCATAGGAACCGGTAATGGGGGAGATGTAACAATCACGGCCCGCGATTCGATTATCGTTGAAGGTATCCGAACAGGTGGTACTACACGTAGTAGCATTGATTCCAGCGTCGTCTTTCAACGACCTGAGTTGATTCCTTTAGCAGGAGACGGTGGTAGGATAACGCTAATCACCCACAACCTACTAGTACGAGATGGTGGTGAAATTGACAGTAGCACGTTAGCAGGTGGTGCCAGCGGCAATATCATAATTGACGCCAGCCGTGTTGATATCTCAGGTCAATCAGGAGGTATGACAAGTCAGATTGAGGTTACTTCGGCAGGAAGCGGTTCTGCTGGGGATGTCGAAATTTCAGCCGATACCTTACTTTTAAGAGATGGTGGAGAGATCAATGTTTCTGGTGGCCTACCTAATATTTTATTCCAAGCACCTGATGCTGGCTCAGCAGGAACACTGCTCGTTGACGCTAACACTATCAGACTTGATAATGGCAGTCTCAGTGGCAAAACTACTTCCAACCTAGGTGGCGGTAACTTGGTTCTAAATGCTAACAATATTGTGCTGCGGAGCGGCAGCACAATCTCAACGGAGGCAACAGGAATAAGTAGGAAGTCTGAATTAAATGTAGCGATGGAGGTAAGCTGAAAGGCGACCCACTGTAGGTTGTTTTATGCCATGGCAACACCAATGTTGCGAGTCGAACTGAGTGCAGAGGAAGACCTGACGCTACAAGAGCTGCGAGCGGCATCAGATGTGCCTCAGCGGACCAAAGAGCGGGCGGAGGCACTGCGGCTAAGTCACCGGGGGTGGAGACCTGCTCAGATAGGGGAGTATCTAGGCTGGCGAGTCGCCACTGTCCGTAGAGCCATCCATCGGTGGCGGCAGTACGGTTTATATGGGTTATGGGATAGTCCTCGCTCAGGCCGGAGACCGAGATGCTCGACAAAAGAGATAGCAGCATTAGAGGAGTACATCGCGGCTGAAGAGCGCACCGTCAATAGTGCTCAACTAGCCGAGCATCTTGAACAGGTGCACGGTATTTACCTCAGTGGAGGTCACCTGAGACGATTACTCAAAAAAAAGATATCGGTGGAAACGCACCCGTCACAGCCATCGCCGCCGCCAGGACCCGGTGCTACGAGCCCAGAAACACGCTGAGTTAGTCCTGCTGCAACAGGCTGCTGTTGATGGCCATATCCGGCTGAAGTACCTTGATGAATCAGGCTTCGATAGTTGGAGTCCGCCCAGCTACAGCTGGTCGTTGATGGGGACTCAGAAACGCCAGGAGCAGACCCCTAAGCGCACTCGGCGGTTGAGTATTCTGGGGCTATGGGAGCCGGGAGCGCAGATGAGCTATGGCCTAGCCCTTGGCAGTATCACCAGTGCCACTTACATCCGTTTCATGGACTGGCAGGCAAGCTGCGCTAACCGACTGTTTCAGCGCACTGGCATTGCTACCGTTGTCGTACAGGACAACGCCTCAACCCATACCAGCAAGGCGGTCAGGCAGCGTCTACCGATTTGGCATGCTAAAGGCCTAGATTTCTTCCAGCTGCCGCCTTACTGCTCTGAGATGAATCTGATTGAGACTGAGTGGCGTCAACTCAAAGCCCATGAGATTCGAGGTGCGATGTTTCAAGATTCCTACGACCTGGCCATGGGAGTGATTGCCGGACTCAAAGGCCGAGCTGCAAAAGCCGGCTATGCTCTCAAGCGCTTTAGTTTCGCTTCCCGTCGTCTAGCTAATCCTAAATTTCTTACGACCTAGCAAGGCTACGTTTATTTTGGATTACCTGCTTACCTTTATCAAAGAACGCTTATTGAGAACCCCTCTTGCTTTCATGACATCTCTATTGAAGACTTTCAGTCAGCCGTGATCTGGTGCCGAGAATTCAATGTGATGTTTAGCTACGCTGCCCTTTAGAGATCGCCGCAAGGCTCTATTGGGCCGATTAGTCTGCGTCTGTGGCATCAAGCGTTTCTATCAGCACGTCAATTTGCTGGCGATGATAGCCGAGAAACGCCTCACACTGCTGCAGGCGCTCAACGGCAGCGGAAAATTGACTAAAGACGTCAGCAAGCTCCAGCTCGCCTTGCTCAATCTGATGAATAATATGTTCTACCTCAGCTACCGCCGTTTCGTAGTTCCAATCAAGGTTGGTAGTCTGGCGAGCCGGAGCACCCTCTGAGTGGAGTGAATCAGTCATAGTCCCTACTCTCATTAATACGGTATTGATACGTTAAGTGATCAGCTTAGGAGCACCAGTTTGATTGACGCGAAGTACCTGCACATCTGCACTGCCTTCCGCAAGCTGGACATTGAGGGTCTGCCCCGGCGTCACGTCGTTTGACGATCGCACAATAGCGCCGCTGCCCTGGCGCATTAGGGCATATCCCCGGCTTAAGACCGTATGCGGATCGAGCGATCGCAAGGTTTCAGATAACATTTGGCATCGGTGTTCAGCCTCCTGCAGCTGAAGTGCAGTCGACTGCAGCAGAATTAGCCGCTGGCGGCTGATAGTACGTTGTTCCCGCTGAATCCGCTGACCAAGCCGGAGATATTGAAGCTGCGATCGCAGCCGCCCGAGCCGATTCAGCTGGTTCTGTAGATGGGTTTCCACTGCCTGCCGCAGCGCTACCGCCCGCTCCTGATGGGCATCAATCACATCAGAGAGCAGGGGTACAGCTTGCTCGGCGGCGGCTGTGGGCGTATGGACAGGCAGATCTGCCACCAAATCGGCCAAGGTTTCATCGCGCTGATGGCCAATGCCAGAAACGATGGGGATGGGACATTGGCCGATCGCCCGGACAACCCGCTCATCGTTAAAGCAGGTCATATCTTCGGTAGCGCCCCCACCCCTTGATAGAATGAGAACCTCGGCCCGCTGGTCCTGCTGCACCCGCTCGATAGCTTGCACAATGGCATCAGGAGCTTGGTCCCCCTGTACTAGCGCTGGCGAAAACAAAATATGCAGTCCAGGATAGCGCCGCCGTAAGGTCCGAAGGAGGTCGCCCCAGGCTGCAGCCTGCGGGGAGGTTACCACGGCAATGGTTTTGGGATGGGACGGAAGCGATCGTTTCCGGTCCACATCAAATAGGCCCTCTGCCGCAAGCCGCTGCCGCAGTTGACGGTATCGTAGCGCCCGTAGGCCTTCTCCCGCCGGAAGGGCTTGCCACACGTTGAGCTGGTACGTGCCCCGCTTTTGGTGGACCCGCACTTGTCCCAACACCACAATTTGCTCTCCCGGTTCCGGCATCACCGCTAAACGCCGAATCCGATTAGCCCAAACCACAGCGCTAATGGCCATATCGGCATCGGGATCCTGCAGTGTGAAGAAAATGCCGCTGCGGTACTGGCTTGCGCTGGAGACTTCTCCCACAACCCACACTTGCTTGAGCTGCTGATCATCTTCGATTAGGCCATGAATATAGCGTGTTAGGCCAGCGACTGACAGCGGATTGTTGGAAACATCGCTTTGATAAGCCGTAGCGCAATGGGAGGGATCGTCAGGGGAATACGCGATCATGACGGACAAGTATCCATGGCTAGCATGGCGATGGTAGGGCAACGATCAATTTATAGACCGAACGGTAATACCTGCAGGATAGCGTCAGGTCTAGGAGCATCTTGGGAATATCTATAGACTGATTTAACTTTTAGACGAGAAGTCCCGTGCTGTATGCGCAGCATCAGCGTCGGGATGAAAGGCGCGTGAGCCGTAGGCGAGCAATTAAGGAGTAACACACTACTCCTTAATTG
>JBARYO010000345.1:0-8049 GCA_049647905.1 Elainellaceae cyanobacterium
GTCTACTACACAGAAGAATAGTTGGCCCGTTACACAGCGCTAGAGGCTAATTTCACTCATGGGCATCGCAAAGAAAATTAAGTACGCCGCTATTGGAATAGGTGGTGCTGTTGTCCTGCTGGGAGGCTGGGGATTAGTTGAACCACGCGTCTTAAATGCGGAAGAAGAAACTGCAAAAATACCCAATCTCCCAACCGTTTGGAAAGGCCAACAGATTGTCCAGCTCTCAGACTTTCAGATTGGTATGTGGTGGGGCAATCCGGGTACGGCACGCCGTAGCATCCAGCAGGCCATTGAAATAAATCCAGCTGCGGTCCTGATCAGCGGCGACTTTATCTACCACGCAGAACCCAATCCTGCCGCCGAAATAGAGCAAGCCGTCAGCATCGTCAAGCCACTAGTCGAGGCAGGCATTCCAACCTACGCTGTGCTAGGTAACCACGACTACGGCATGAGCAGTAAGAAAGCCGAACCTGGGGCACAGCTGGCCAGCAGCTTAGAATCTGAGTTAGAAGCCGCTGGCGTTATCGTGCTCGAGAACGAATCTATCGCCATGCAGCGCCCAGACAGCAGTAATCCGCTGTATTTGGCTGCCGTTGACTCGCGCTGGGCCGACCAGGATGACGTGGATGCCGCCTTAGCTGGTATCCCGGAAGACAGCCCCAGAGTTGCCCTGATGCACAATCCAGATACCTTCGAGCGCTTCCCTGCAAATGCAGCCCCGCTGGCCCTGGCCGGTCATACCCACGGTGGGCAAATGCGCCTGCCCAACTCTCCCCAGTGGTCGTGGCTACGATTTACCCAGAGCGACAAAGTTTACGCCGACGGTTGGGCAAAAGGCTATGGTGAGCCGGGCAACAACCTCTACGTCAACGTTGGCATTGGCATGAGCATCATTCCCATCAGAATATTCTGCCCGCCCGAAATCACTATTTTTACGCTTGAACGCTGAACCTACGTGAGGAGACACCAGAGGCAAACTCTATCTAGCGTCAGCGAAAATTTGAGTGGCTATGGGCATGCCGACGATGACAGCCGCGCCGATAGCGATCGCCGCCAGCGTCAGCGGCAGGTGGGCCAGCATCTCCCGAATCAGGGCATCGGCAGTCCGCTTGCCTGTCTCCCAGAACACCCAGTCATCCCCCACCTGGCTGGCTAGCATCGTGCTGCCGGATACCATCACCACGATGCCGTTTCCCGTAGCCGGATTGACGCGCACCGTGTGATTTAGAGCAGGAAGGTTACCGCCATCATGCCCTACCACGTAGCCCCCATTTTCGGTGGCAACGTATAGGCTGTGGCCCAATCCCCAGATGTCAGCGGTACCGGGCTGAGGTGACAGCATTAGGGCCAGCGTCTCCGGAGCTAAGACCGGGTTGCGACCTGAGTAAGCTTGCACCAAAGCCGCCATATCTTGAGCCGTGGCGTATAGCGATGCTGCCGCTGCTGCCGTATAGCGGCGGTGGGGACTGGGTTTGAGATCTGTATCAAAGCTGGTGGCAAGATTGTCTGCGCGCCCATCCGCTTCGATATGCTCCCAATCAAAGCTAGCTTTGGTCATCCCCAACGGCTGCAGCACGGCCTGGGCCATGTAGTCGGCAAAGGGCTGACCGGTCACCTCTTCTACCAAAAGCTGCAGTACCGTGTAGCCGCCGCCGGAGTAGCGCCACGCTTTCCCGGGTTGTTGAGTCACCGTAACGCCACGGGGGTCGCCAGCAGATGGATCGCGGGTGAGGGTAAGAGAGTCTTCAAGCGTTTGCAGCGGCTCGCCCGGTAAGAACCCCGCATAGCCAAAGCCGTCTCCTAGCCCCGCCGTGTGGCTCAGCAGCTGGCGCACCGTAATGGCCTCGGCATCAAACTCACCTGCTGGAAACCGCCAGCGGGTGAGGTAGCTTGATACCGAGTCATCTAAGGCGATCGCGCCCTCTTCCACCAGCCGCATTACGCCCCAAGCCGTCACGAGCTTACTGACGGAGGCCATCTGGTAAAGGGTATGGCCCGGGTCGACGGTCTCCCCCGATGGGGTGGGGCTGCTGAAGCCGTAGGTGGCTTTAAGACTGCCGTTCTGGACTAGCGCCACTGTTGCGCTGCCGAGCTGCTGCCCCGCCGCTTGGTTGAGCCTGTTGACTGTATAAGCCTCAAAGGCGGCGACATCGCCCCTTGGGGCAACCGGACAAGCAAACCAGGCCACATCGGCGATCGCGACGCCAATGACAGCCAGTGACCACAGCCCAAGTAAGCCCAGCATTGATATTAGGGTAAGGCGCATCATCTACTGCTGCTGCTGCTGTTGGTCATAGGTTAGTGGCGGTGGGCCAGGAGGGCGCTGGTGAGGAAACCAAATTGCTGTAGACATATAGGCTTCAGAGGCTTATGCAAGGGTCACTACATCGCGAGCTGCTCGCGAATGCGTTCCCATGACGGTAACAGAAAGGCTCGTTTGTTTGGCGCGTTCATATGAGACTTAAGGGGCAGCTTCGGCCTTCCCGTTATCAAGCCTGTTTGCCAACGCCGCGAGCGGCACCATCGGCACCATTGGCATTAAGCAGATGAGCCATTGCTCTCCGGTCAGCGGTGCAGTTTCGAACAAGATATTCATGCTGCGCAACTGGCTAAACAAAACCTGCAGAATGACGGCAGCGCCGATACCCAGCAGCAAAAATGGCGCGTTGGGAATTGCGGTAGACCGACGGCGGAAGTAATTGAGCAGGTCTGCCCCGAGCTGGCTAATGCTAAGCAGGTAGACAATCCGGGCGGCAACTAGGGATTGGATGGCCATCGTACGCGCCACGGCGATATCGCCCGTAGTGGCGCGTGCCCATTCAAAGATTCCGAAAATCAACACCCAGTTAAATAGCGATACCAGCAAAATTCGCCGCAGCAGGCTACCCGTAACTAAGGGCTCCTTAGGATTGCGAGGCTGCTGCTGCATCGAATCGGGAGATTTGGGCTCAAAAGCCAGCGGCACCGTCATGGTGAGAGAGTTGATCATATTTAGCCACAGCACCTGCAGCGAGAGAATCGGCAGGTCCCGCGCCAGCAGAGCGCTGATCAAAATCGTCATTGATTCGCCGCCGTTAACGGGCAGAAGAAAGGCGATCGCCTTATGCAAGTTCCGATACACGGTACGGCCTTCTTCCACTGCCGCTTCGATAGAGGCAAAGTTATCGTCGGTTAGCAGCATATCAGCCGCCTCTCGCGCCACCTCCGTACCGCCTTTCCCCATGGCAATACCAATATCGGCCTGCTTCAGAGCAGGGGCATCGTTCACCCCATCCCCCGTCATGGCCACAATCTCACCACGAGACTGGAGGGCTTCCACCAAGCGTAGCTTTTGGGCCGGAGCGACCCTGGCAAATACATCACCGTCTTCTAATGCCTGTGCCAGCTGGCGATCGTCCATGTTGGTAAGCTGCCGCCCATCGAAGGCCGTTACCGCCGTCCTTCGATGAATGCCCATGCGCTGGGCAATGGCCTGTGCCGTCGAGATATGGTCCCCTGTAATCATTTTGATTTGAATCCCCGCCGACTGGCAGGCGTGGACAGCGGCGATCGCTTCCGGACGGGGTGGGTCAATCATGCCCTGCAGCCCTAAGAAGACGAGCCCCGTTTCGATATCGTCATGGTCTAGGGCATGCTGGTGCGGGCCAACGTCTTTTTTGGCGAAGGCTAAGACTCTCAAGGCCCGCGCTGTCATCGTCTCAACGGCTTGTTCAACAGACGCGCGGTCTAGGGCGATCGCGTTCCCTTGCTGATCTAGGGCCTGGCTGCAGCGGCTCAGCACCGCTTCTACCGCCCCTTTGACGTAGATCAGCCGCTCGCTGGCGTCGTGCAGTGTCGCCATATACTGATACTGAGACTCGAAGGGAATGGAATCGAGCCTAGGGCTGCCCGTCGCTAGGCCCGCTTGGCTAAAGCTAGCTTTAGCAGCAGCCGTGAGCAATGCCCCCTCGGTTGGATCTCCCACAACAGACCAATGGTCGTCGACCTGCTTCAGCTGAGCATCGTTACAGAGGGCACCGGCTACGAGGCACTGTTTTAGGGCTAGCGGAATATCCTCCAGCGGGCTGATGCTGGTGCCGTTTGCCGCGCTGATCTCTCCGTCAGGGCTATACCCTCCGCCGCTAATCTGATAGCGCTGTCCGCCTGCGTACAATTCTTGAACCGTCATCTGGTTTTCCGTCAGGGTGCCAGTTTTGTCAGAGCAGATAATGGTGGTGCTGCCCAGGGCCTCAACTGCGGGGAGTCGGCGAATAATAGCGTGGCGACGGGCCATACGGCTGACACCGATGGCTAGCGTAATGGTCACTACGGCGGGTAGCCCTTCTGGAATGGCACTCACCGCCAAAGCTACAGCGGCTTCAAACATGTAGATCCACGATTCACCTTGCCCCAGCCCAATGGCAAAGGTGAGCGCCGCGACGGCCAAGATGCAGTAGAGCAACAGGCGGCTAAAGGTGGCGAATTTTTGGGTGAGTGGCGTGCTGAGATTGATCCGCTGCTGCATCGACTGAGAGATCTGTCCCACCTCGGTAGCATCTGCCGTTGCCACTACAATACCCGTACCCTGCCCAAAGGTGATAAAGCTGCCGGCGTAGGCCATGTTGACCCGATCGGCTAGTGGGGTGTCGCTCGGCAAGGGCTGCATCACCTTCTCAACGGGCAAGGACTCCCCGGTTAAAGCAGACTCATCGACCTGTAAGCTGCGTATCTTCAGCAGCCGCATGTCCGCTGGCACTTTATCTCCTGAGGCGAGGGACACAATATCACCGGGAACTAGATCTTCCGACAAAACTTGCAGCATCTGCCCATCCCGCAGGACGGTGGCTTCTGTGGTCACCGCTTTAGCAAGCGAGGCGATCGCCCCTTCGGCTTTGGCCTCCTGCACATAGCCAATCACGGCGTTGATGAGGGTCACTCCCCAAATAACAGCAGCGTTAGTCCAAGAGCCTAAAAACGCCTTCACCCCACCGGCAATCAGCAAAATGTAGAGCAGCGGCTGGTTAAACTGCAGCAAAAATCTGAGCCAAGCTGGCTTTCCAGGTGCAACAGGAAGTCTGTTCCAGCCGTAGATTTCGTAGCGTTGGGTAACGTCTTCTGCTGTCAGGCCCTTTTGAAGATTGCTGTGAAGAGTCTTGATGACATCGTCACCAGAAACGTCATAGAAACGCTGCGATCGCGACTGACCTGACATGATGGCCTCCAGACACAAAGCGTAATTTTGCAGGGCTTGTACTGATCCTAGCGAAAGGCTACGTCCTTCATGTATTAGGGGTTTATATGGCAATAATAGGCTCACCGCGAAAGGCCGCCTCAAGATACTGCCTCAAGATATTAAGATGTTGACGGCATGCGATCGCCTTGCACAAGTCTGAGCCACCTCTGGCCCCGCCACCGCCAAATACTGTCCCGTGTGATTACGTGCCGTTACAAGCAAGCTCCATAGGGGGACTGTTTTTTTATTGCCCCTATGGGACCGATTGATCTGACATCTCGGCTTTAGACTGTAAGGAGAAATACAGCCGCTCGCGCCTGCTGCTGAATTTAGGCTGAGCCGCCCCTACCCCCAATTGATAGCTGTTGTAATCAAGACTTGGTAACGACCTATGATCACTCCTTTTCAAACCTGCCCCACATCGCCTCAGCACTGGGTTGTCGGTCTGCTCATTGGTGGTGCCGTCGCCGGTCTGTCGCCAGCTGTGGCAAGTGCCGCAGTGGGGCCGTCACCTGGGGCGATCGCCTCTGGTGCGACTGTTTTAGCCCAGGCTGTGACGGTAATTGAGCGTGACAGCAGCGGTGAACTCGTCACTGAGCTGCAGCGCCGCCTGACCCAGCTTGGCTTCTACGATGGTCCCATCACGGGGTTTTTCGGCGAGCTGACGGAGAGTGCCGTCATTCGCTTTCAACAAAGCCAAGGATTACTTGGAGACGGCGTTGTCGGGGCATCAACAGCAGACGCCTTGCGCAGTGGCACGGCCAATACCAGCAGTACTGGCCCTCTACAGCTAGGGGATGAAGGACCTCGGGTATCGCAGCTGCAGCAGCGGCTGGTGGATTGGGGCGTTTATAGCGGACCAGTGGACGGCGCGTTTGGAGAACGCACAGAAGCTGCCGTGATGCGGTTTCAAACAAGCCGGGGTCTCGCCGTTGATGGCATTGTGGGCGGAGCAACGGAATCAGCCCTCGATCAGCCCAGCTCTAGCCCGTCATCTGCGGCGCAGCCTTCTTCCGACGAAGGCTCTGCTGAGCAGGCGCGGACGCCTGACCCTACCGATGGCCTACTCGAGCGTAGCGAGGTGGGGGAAGCCGTCACTGACCTGCAGCATCGTTTGACGGCGCTTAACTATTACAACGGTCCCATCGACGGAAGCTATGGCCCTCTAACGGAAGCCGCCGTTTCCAAGTTTCAGACCGACAATAACCTCACCGTCGACGGGGTTACAGGGCCTGCCACCTTAGCGGCGATCAACAGCTCCAGGACAGCAGCGAACGCTCCGGCGCAGTCCAACCCCACACCCGCTACCGCCGCAACGGCACAGCCTGCGCCGGAGCCAGCCCGCGCAGCCACCCCTGACACGGCTTCTAATGGTTCCACAGATGACCCGGCGTTAGAGGCAGTCCCTATCCAGCCAGCCAGCGCGATTGTGCCCACTGCAACTGCCGTTGTGCTACCCGTGCGGGTCGAGCTTTCTCCCGAGGATGTTCGGCTAATTCAGGCCCGCCTGCAAGACCGGGGGTTTTACGATGGCCCCGTGGATGGAATCTTAAACGATGCCACCAGAGCGGCGATCGCGACGGCACAGCAGGCTTACGAAATCAGCCCTAGCGATTTGGTCTTTACGGAATAATTTCACTGATCTCCCCCAGCTTCCATTTGTCCCCAGGGCGCTAAAACTTGTTGTCTTTGTAACAAATCTGTGACACCCCCTCAGTCTCATCTCCTATAATCCGTACAATTAACGGTACAGATTAAACCGGTGTCCTTGGTTATTCATGAGTATTCCAGCAGAAACGACAGTCCGTGAGGTGATGACCTCGGACCCTGTTACCCTTACCCCTGATACGCCGCTGCGCGAGGCGATAGAGCTACTTGCCAAACGTCGCTTCAGCGGCATTCCAGTGATTGATGCCTCCAAAGGTCTCGTGGGCATTATTTCAGAAACAGAGTTGATGTGGCAGGAGAGCGGCGTCAACCCGCCCCCCTACATCACTGTGCTAGATAGCATTATTTTTCTAGAAAATCCTGCTACCTACGAGAAAGAGCTCCACAAGGCTTTAGGGCAGCAGGTCAAAGACGTTATGACCGACGCTATGACGACCGTAGCGCCCGATATGGCCCTCCGCGATGCGGCACGGCGCATGCACCGCAAAGAGGTCTCTCGCCTGATTGTGGTGGAGCCCAGTGACGGTGGCTCCACCGTTGTTGGCATCATCACTCGGGGAGACGTGATTCGCTACATGGCATCCCACCAAGATGATGCCTAACGGTGGGGCACCAAGGCGTTAGTGAGCTGGCAGACCCACAGGCGATCGCTATGGGCAAATGGACATAACAGTAGGCCATTTTAAGGATGCAAGGGGATAAATGAAATGAACGTGACGTTTGATGCCGTAAGCGAAAAGCTTTCATCAGAAGACTACGGCGATCGCTTGAGCGCAGTAAACCAAATCCGCTACCTCGATACGCCCCAGGCCTTTGAACTTTTGCAGCGAGCGATCGCCGATCAAAATCCCCGCGTACGTTACGCCGCCGTTAGCCAGCTGTCCTCCGTTGGCCACCACGACCGGGAGACCTCCCGCACTATTCTGGAGCAGGCTCTACTGCGAGATAGTGATATGGACGTGCGGGCTGCTGCCGCCGACTCTGTAGGGGCGCTCAAGCTGACTGAAGCATTTGAGGTCATGGAAGCCCTTTACCGCGAGACCGAGGAGTGGCTCATTCAATTCAGTCTCGTGGCGGCCTTGGGTGAGCTCGGAGATGACCGTGGCTATGGCATCTTAGTAGACGCGTTGGAAAGCCAAAATGAGCTGATCCGCACCGTGGCCATC
>JBARYO010000346.1:0-2048 GCA_049647905.1 Elainellaceae cyanobacterium
CATATGGGAAGAGTGGGCAATGCAGATTTCATCCCCTAGTACAAGCAGCTGAACAATGGCGCGAATGCTGCGAACCTGGGGTTTGCGGACGAAGTCAATTTGAATCTGCAGTGTTTCTAAGCTGGTAAATTTTTCTCGAGGTTGGCCATCGTCATCCAGCAGGTGAACCTGAATGATCTCGACTGCGCTTTCTTCGTCGCGCTCATCGGTGGCCCCTGAGACATCCAGCCCTGCTTCTGTCCCAGTCTGCTTTAGCGCCACCATGAGCTGTTTGCGGCGCCGCTGCGCCGCCCGGTGATCTCGTTTGGTGAAGGTGTCAGGCATCTCGTAATATGCCTCGCAGACTTCTGAGGCTGACCCCACCAGCTTCACGGCCCCCTTGTGCAGTAAAATTCCACGGTTACACAGCTGCTCTACCTTGGGCACCAGATGACTGACAAACACAATAGTGGCCCCCGACTGGACAATTTCCTCCATGCGGCGGAAGCAGCGCTCTTTAAACTTCCAGTCGCCGGTGGCCAGCACCTCGTCCAGCAGCAGCACATCGGGGTCGATCAGGTTGGTAGCAATGGAAAACCCCAGCCTCCCCTTCATCCCCGAGCTGTAGTTCTTCACCGGGGTATCAATGAAATCCCCAATCTCAGCAAAGTCCAGAATTTCACCGATATTTTCGTCCACGACGCGGCGCGGAACGCCCAGAATTGCCGCATTGATATAGATATTTTCCCGTCCTGTAAGCAGCGGCTGAAACCCAGCGCCTAGGGTGATCAGCGCCCCCAGCTTACCGCGAATGGTAATGCTGCCAGTGGTGGGCTTAATTAACCCCTGCATCAGCTTTAGCAGGGTGGTTTTGCCAGAGCCATTGACGCCGATAACGCCAAAGGATTCGCCGCGCCGTAGCTCAAAGTTGACGTCCTGCAGTGCCCAAAATTCCTGACGGCGCAGCTCCGTCTTCGGCTCGCCCTGCAGCAGCAGTTCACCAGCCAAGTCCTCTAGACCGTACCGCAGCGATCGCTTTAGATCTTTGCAGTACTTTTTAGAGACGTTGTTGACCCTCACTAAAATCTCATCAGATGGCATGACTACCGCTCTCTTATCGCTCAACAAGTAATGGAACAGCCACCCGATAAACCACCCAGCCCACCGAGAATAGGATAATTGTCAGCAGGGAAACAATCATAAACAAAAGTGGGTCGTTCAACCGTCCCGTTGTTGTCAGATCGATCACCCCTGTCAGCAGTGGCGTGACGGGGTTGAGCTTGACCAACAGCGAATAGGGCGCTTGCTTTGGTGGGGGGTAAAGCACCGGGGTGAGGAAAAACCAAAACCGCGTTAGGTAGGGTAGCGCGGAGGATACATCGGTGTATAGGCTGCCAAAGGGAACCAGAAACAACCCAAGACTAATACCCAATAGCATCAGCAGGGCCAGTGCCCCAATGGCCGGAATAACGCCCCAGGTGATGCTAACCGGTGCAAAGATAAAGACGCAGACCAGCACCAGCAGCTGAATGCCCTGGTCAAACAGCAGTTCACCCACCCCCGCAAGCATTAGCCCCTCAACGGGCACCTGAATGGTGCGCAGCAGAGACATTCCCTCTTTCATGGCCCGCAGCGGCATATCCAAGCTGCGGGAAAACAGCTGCCACAGCACCGTCGCAAACATGACGTACAGCGGATAGGGCAGTTCTGTCTCGCTGATATCCACGACGCCGCTTTTCTGCAGCACTCGCGATGTCAGCAGCGCCAGGATAGGGGGAATGATGGCCCACAGCGGCCCCAGGAGGGACTGACGGTAGCGCACATTGATTTTGCGATATACCAGCTGCCACGCCAGCTCACGGGAGGCGAGCAAATCCTGCCAAATGTCTTGCAGCAGAAGGGTGGGCTGCCGTAGACGACTCTTGTGGGTGTAGGTGACTGCGGACAGCGATGATGATTCTGATTCGGGGGGTGACGGTGTGGGAGACCTCATATTGGGAGGGGCGCGGGTTGGTGCTGGACTTGATGATACTGCATTAGCGGGGCGATCGCCTTAGCGAGGGTGTGCC
>JBARYO010000347.1:0-5173 GCA_049647905.1 Elainellaceae cyanobacterium
GCCTTTAGCCGGCGCTCCATCTCGCTCATTTTTGATGGGGGAGAGGATGATGTTGACTTACCCAATGGGGATAGCCCCCGCGTCCAGAGAATAGGCTCTGCCGTAAGCTTCAGCCGCCCCTTGGATGAGTGGCTGGGCTGGGAAGGTTGGCGCGCATCAACACAGCTCCAGTATCAGCGTGTTTCCATTCGCGACTCGGACGGAGAGCTTGAGCCTGAAGATGAGTTTGGCAACGACCTCAGCTTTGACGGCGACGGGACAGACGATCTGTTCACGCTCCAGCTAGCAGCTGTGCGCGATCGCCGTAACGATCCACAGCAGACCACTAGCGGATCGCTACTGCGGGTGGGCACCGAGCAGTCCATTCCCATCGGAGACGGCAGCATTTTCTTCAACCGCCTGCGGGGTAGCTACAGCTTCTACCTTCCCGCCGACTTGACGAATTTCAGCGATGGCCCAGAAGCGTTGGCCTTCAATGTCCAGGCCGGCACGGTTCTCGGTGACCTGCCACCCTATGAAGCCTTCTCCTTAGGCGGCACTGATTCGGTGCGCGGCTATGACGCCGGGGATCTAGCTGGTGGCCGTAGCTTTGTTCAGGCCACAGCTGAATACCGGTTCCCTATTTTCTCCATCGTGGGTGGGGCGCTGTTTGCCGACTTCGGAACCGACTTAGGGACGGGCAGCGATGTGCCGGGTGAACCTGCTGAAGTGCGGGACAAGCCAGGTACAGGCTTCGGCTACGGTATTGGGGTCCGGGTGCGATCGCCACTTGGGGCCATTCGCGTGGATTATGGCATCAACGACCAAGGGGATGGACGCGTTCACTTCGGCATTGGCGAACGCTTCTAACCCGGCGCTTTAGCCCCTTGCTATAGCGACTTCGGAATGCCACAGGCCGGAGCCCAAGCGTTGGTTCTCAGAACGTGATACAGTTCAGAAGCCAGCGCCCTGCGCTTTGCCTGCGGCGATTTAGGGCTATCTACTGCACTGACATCGAATGGAGACTGCTGCTCGCCAGACTGACAATGCACCGCATCGCCTTCACCAGGGAACCCTCGCTGCACCGGTTGAGCGGGTGGGTATCGGCCTCCATTCTGGCATTGAGAGCCGCGTTCGCATCTCTCCGGCTGCGCCTGATAGTGGCCGGACGTTTGTATGTAATATGCGGTCTGACCAAGACAATGCCGGCGGCAGCGATAGTCGCGTTGTCATTCCAGCAACAATCGATCACGTCATTGGCACTCAGCTCTCTACTGAGCTGGGGATAGACGGGGTTTCAGTGCGCACTGTCGAACACCTGCTAGCGGCTCTAGTAGGCATGGGCATCGATAACGCGCGAATTGATATTGATGGTCCTGAGGTGCCTCTCTTGGATGGCTCGGCCCTGGGTTGGACAGAGGCCATAGCGTCTGCAGGGCGAGAGCTGCAGAGGGACAAGACGCCATGGACAATTGCCCATCCCCTATCGCTACAGGACGGCGAGGCTTGGCTAACCGCATTCCCGTCCGATGGGTGCCGGTTTA
Organism: Elainellaceae cyanobacterium; assembly: GCA_049647905.1. Classification (GTDB taxonomy): domain Bacteria; phylum Cyanobacteriota; class Cyanobacteriia; order CAKZMO01; family CAKZMO01; genus JBCCAG01. Next base: position 1,524 of record JBARYO010000347.1, read on the forward strand.
CCTATGGGATTGATTTTGATGTGCCTGCCATTGGCAATCAATGGTTTAGCTGGGATCCGGAGCAAGAGCCTTTTGCAACGGCGATCGCCCCGGCCCGCACGTTTGGCTTGGCCCATCAGATTGATCAGCTGCGCCAACGTGGCCTCATTCGCGGCGGTAGTTTGGAAAATGCGCTGGTATGCAGCGACACAGGATGGTTAAACCCGCCGCTGAGGTTTCCAAATGAACCAGTGCGTCATAAACTCTTAGACTTAGTAGGAGATATCAGTCTGATTGGGTCACTGCCCCAGGCCCATATTGTGGCCTATCGAGCGAGCCACCGCCTGCATGTTGAATTTGCTCAGCGGTTGATGGCTAGCGCTATTCAGCCGAGCACGCTGTCTAATATACTGTCTTAACCTTCGCATTTTTAATCTCTATGTCCATACTGACCGACACCCACGCCGCTACAAATCAGATCAACCATCTTCAGCAGGATGTCGCTCAGAAAGAGGGCGAAGCTGAAAAATCGGTAATGACGATTGAGGAAATTCAACAGCTTTTGCCGCACCGCTACCCATTTTCCCTAGTCGATCGGATTGTTGAATATAGGCCAGGTGAGCGTGCCGTTGGCCTTAAAAACGTAACCTTCAATGAGCCTCACTTTCAAGGCCATTTTCCCGGACGGCCCATCATGCCCGGTGTGCTCATCGTAGAAGCAATGGCGCAGGTCGGCGGCATCGTCCTAACGCAGCTCCCTGATGTTCCAGAAGGTCTACTGATGTTCGCGGGAATTGATAAGGTTCGCTTTCGCCGTCCGGTTGTGCCCGGAGACCAGCTGTTGATGACCGTTGACCTCCTGTCCGTAAAGCGGCGGCGCTTTGGTAAAATGCAGGGGCGTGCGACGGTGGAAGGGCAGCTCGCGGCTGAGGGAGAGCTGATGTTTTCCCTAGTATATTGATGTCGATTGGTTGACGTTGGTGTGTTGACGTTGGCGTTTATGCCGCTGGAGCCAGAGTTTTGACAGCATTGATCCACCCTACTGCCGTTGTCCATCCTGGAGCGCAGCTTCATCCGACGGTGCGAGTAGGCCCCTATGCTGTTATCGGAGAGCATGTCAATGTGGGTGCAGGGACAGTTATTGGGGCTCATGTTGTCCTCGATGGCCGCACCGAGATAGGCGATCGCAACGAGATTTTCCCTGGGGCGGCTATCGGCCTAGAACCCCAGGATCTAAAGTACGACGGCTCCATCAGCCTGGTTAAAATTGGCCATGAGAACCGCATTCGCGAATATGTAACCATCAACCGGGCGACGCAAGCGGGCGACGCAACTGTTATCGGCGATTGCAACTTGCTCATGGCCTATGTGCATGTGGCACACAACTGTCTATTGGAAAACCACATTGTAATCGCCAATGCCGTCTCTCTGGCAGGTCATGTTCATATTGAGTCTAAGGCTGTCATTGGCGGCATGACCGGGATTCACCAGTTTGTTCACGTTGGACAACTGGCGATGATTGGCGGCATGGCGCGGGTTGACCGAGACGTGCCATCGTTTATGCTGGCCGAAGGAAACCCCTGCCGCATCAGAGGGCTGAATCAAGTTGGGCTGCGTCGTGCAGGTCTCACCCACCATGATCAAGGACGTGCGTTTCAGAACCTCAAGCAAGCGTTTCGGTTTCTCTACCGAGATGGTCTAGGCTTTGAGGCGGCCCTTGAAGAAATTGATCATCTGGGCGGGGACGACAGCGATGATGTGGTTCACCACCTGCGCCGATTTCTGCACCATAGTCAGGAGAAAGGACGCAGGGGGCTGACACCAGGTCGTAGCCGCAACGCACCCAATAATGCACCCGGCAACAGGTCTGATGACAGCACCCAAGGCAGCAGCGTCCATAGCAGCAGCGTCCAGGGTACTATCCATAGCAGTGAAGACTAGCGGCGCTAGCGGCGCTTACCCATTGTGCTGACGTAATCTATGGCAAACGGACCCATCCGAATTCTAATTAGTACTGGTGAGGTATCAGGCGATCTGCAGGGGGCTTTACTGATTGATGCGCTACGGCATCGAGCCGCTGCTGCCCAGCTCGACCTAGAGATTGTGGCATTAGGCGGCGATCGCATGGCTGAGGCCGGAGCCACATTGCTAGCAAACACCAGCAGCATTGGCTCTGTCGGTCTAGTTGAGTCATTGCCCTTTGTCATGCCAACGCTGAAAATTCAGCGCCAGGTCAAGCGCTACCTCAAAGACCAAGCCGTCGATGCCGCTGTGTTAATCGACTACATGGGGCCTAACCTCAAGCTAGGCGGCTACCTGAAGCAAGCATTTCCAGCAATGCCGCTGATCTACTACATCGCACCCCAGGAATGGGTCTGGTCCATTGGGACTAAAAACACGGCTCGACTGGTGCAAGCAACAGATCGCTTGCTGGCTATTTTCCCGGAAGAAGCTCACTACTACAGCGCCCACGGTGCTAAGGTCACCTGGGTTGGACACCCTATTGTGGACCACGTCAAGCGGCTTCCCTCTCGGACAGAAGCACGCCAGCAGTTGGGCATTGCTGACCACGAGCGGGCGATCGCCCTGCTGCCTGCATCGCGCCGCCAGGAAATTGCGGTGTTGGCTCCCATCATTTTTGAGACGGCGGCACGGCTGCAATCCGAACAGCCTGACCTCACGTTTTGGGTCCCTGTCTCCCTGCCCCAATATCGCCCACAGCTTGAGCAGGCGATTCAGCGCTGTGGCCTGCGGGCGACCTTAGTCGATCAGCAACCGCAGCTTGTAATCGCCGCCGCTGACTTGGCAATCTCAAAATCGGGCACGGCCAACTTGGAAACTGCCCTGATGGGGGTGCCGCAGTTGGTGCTCTACCGCGTCAATCCCCTGACGTTTTGGGTGGCCCGTCGCCTGCTGCAGTTCTCGATTCCCTTTATGTCGCCCGTGAACCTGACGCTAATGGAGCCGATTGTGCCTGAATTTATGCAAAGCGAAGCCACGCCAGACCGCCTCACCCAAGCTGCGCTGCAGTTGCTCAATGATGCTCAAGCTCAAGCGCAGATGCAGGCTGGCTACAAACGTATGCGGCAGGCTTTAGGGGAACCTGGCGCTTGCGATCGCGCCGCAGAGTCAATCCTGGCCCATATTGAAGACCCTGGACTGTCTTGAGCGAGACCGCGCGATCGCCCATTCCCCTGGTGTTCAGGCTCAGGCTACGCTAGTATCGTCACCAACTCGCTTATGTCTCACCCAGCCCACCGTAGCGGTTTGGGGATGACCCAGATACCTAGTGATTGGATAAAAACACAGTACTGATGAACGTTGATCACCATGGACGTTGCTCACTCCACGTCTTCTCCGCAGACATCAACAACGCTTTTACGCATTGATACTCAGGCGGCTCTGCCAGGTGCGCTAATCGCTCTTGGCTTTGACCAGCCTCGGCCTACCTTGGTCATCATCGGCGGGGCTAGCAGGCTAGGTGACGCTGATTTTGCGAAGGTGAGTCAGCTGTTTACTCAGGTGTTGGCCCCTTTAGCCGAGGCAAAGCAGCTGATTGTTGTCGATGGCGGTACTGACGCCGGCGTGATGCGCCTCATCGGCCATGGGCGTGAGGCCATTAGAGGAACGTTTCCTCTGATTGGGGTTACCCCCATCGGCTTGGTCAATCT
>JBARYO010000348.1:0-1694 GCA_049647905.1 Elainellaceae cyanobacterium
GCCCAGGACCCCCAACGTCGTAGCGACGGCGTTGCAGCCCCCCTCAATTGCTAGCTTGATGATGTTTTCGCTATCAAAGTAGATGGGGTTGGGGGCAAAGGACGCCGCAGCCGAATGCTCGATGCCCTGGTCTACGGGCAAAATCGAAAGATAACCTGTGTTGGCCAGCCACCCTGAGCTATAGAGCTGCTGCAGACTGCGCAACACCTGCGGATTGCGATCGCTCTGTAAGAAGATGCGCTCGACCCAGTCTGAGCCAGGCAGGTGCAGCAAATCCTGAGAAACTTTGGCCTTGTGCGTCAGTAAACTTTCGGCCTCTTGCCCCAAATAAGACTCAATAGAGGGACTTGAATCGTGGGATTTAGATGGTGCGGCAACCATGGCGGCCTCCTTAAAGCTAGCAACTGAACAAACCTAACGCGGTTGATCGGATAATCAAATGAGTTGATTCCAGGGTAGCGCTTACGAAAAACATTTGATTACAGCGTTAGCCAATAGGACGTCAATACGTATTCTGCGTAGTAGGAGACTATGGGACTTACTCATTACGATGCCTTTGTGGCGATCGCTGCCGATGACCTGGAAACCTTGGTCGTCTTCTATCAAGCGCTGCTGGAGCAAGCCCCCCAGCCCCACTTTCCGGGACGGTACGCCGAGTTTAAGCTGGCGGGTTTGCGGTTGGGCTTATTCAAGCCGAAGGAGGACCATTTGCAGGAGTTTGCCCACTCTGACGGGGCAGCGATTAGCCTCTGCCTGGATGTGAAAGACTTGGATGCGGCGATCGCCCATCTGGAGTCTACAGGACATCCCCCCATTGACGACATCACGGTGGCATCCCACGGGCGCGAAGCCTATGGCTATGACCCTGCCGGTAGTCGGCTGATTTTGCATGAGTCAGCTGGATAAACCTGAGCGTTGGCTGACTGTTGCTGTTGGCTCAGTCGTTTCGGGATTTGGGTGTGGTGGGGCAAAGATGATGACCAAAAATATTGGGATACAAGCCCTGTCCTTCTTACAATGCGGTAGGGCGGTCTTGCGCAGCCGAAAGCAGGCCAAAAAACAGCACAGAAAAAATGCAGCAGCAGGCGGAGGCTCCGCTCCAGGTTGAGTACCAAGAAGGTGATTGCCACAGAGGTAGCCGCAGTGGGTGCGAGCTTAGCCATCACCCGGTCTGGGGAGAATCGGCGCTTGGCCTGACCAAACTTGCCTTCGATTGCCACGCGCACTCGTTCATCGTCACGAGCTTGCTGCTTGAGATGAGTTTGCTGCTTGGGGTCTTGAGAGGGACGTCCCAGCGGTGGGCCGCTCAGCCTGATGCCCCTTGCCTTGCACCAGGCGCGGTTTGCGCGGGTGCGACAAATTTGGTCAGCATGGACTGAAGCCGGGTAGCAGCCATAGCGACGACGGTAGTGCTCAATTTGGCCGATGAGGTCTTTTGACTCGTTGAAGTTGTCCCAGCTCAGGTGGTCCAAGAACACAAACCCCCCAGCGCAGCTCACCGAGAACTTGGGGCCGAACTCGACCGGAGTGCCCGCCTTGCCGCGAACGATGGGACGGACCTGGGGTTGATGCAGGCTGACGATGCGGTCACGGGTGCGACGCGTCTTGCTTTGGTACATCTGCTGCTGCAGGCGGAACACCTCACTGACGACAAGCAGCCTTTAGTACTCCCGTTTTGTCAACTGCGCTAGGCT
>JBARYO010000349.1:0-3312 GCA_049647905.1 Elainellaceae cyanobacterium
CAGTGAAGCTAGCCTGACGGACCGCACTATCAATCTAGTACAGCGGCTGACCGGCTGCGAGGACGTGCGGGTATTTGAGCACCGGCGCGACAGTGACCCGTGGGACGTCACCGTATATGACACCCCCAGCGGCCACCGGGCGCGGCTACTAGAGAGAGTACAGCAAGGCGACCGCCTCATGGTGGTCACCTCTAGCCAGCGCGAAGCGCACCGGCTGCAGCGGGCTATAGCCAAAGTAGCTCCCGGTAAAAAGGTGATTCGTATCGACTCCCAGACTAATGAAGGAGGCGCTTTTACTGGCTTCTTTGAATCGCCTGACCCATGGCTACAAGAGAACCAGCCAGACGTGCTCATTGTGTCGCCATCGGCCAAAAGCGGTATCAGCATTGAGGGCGGCATACCTATCGAAGATGCTTACTTCGATAGCGTCTGGGGATACTTCCCTAGCCTCGACACCAGCACCCACATGCAGCAGCTAGGGCGCTACCGGCCCGCCGTACCCAGATTTATCTATGTTCCTCCGTTCATCCTGTCTAGTGGGGATGAGGCGCTACTGTACCCCCGCGCTATCCAGCGGCGGATGCAGGCCAACCTGGACGGCTTCGCCCGCGTGTTCGGCATCATTGACGAAACAGATCGCAGTGATGATCTACAGACGATTGAGAACGCCATTCTGGAGTACAGGGAAGCGGCGATCGCAGTCAGCGGTAACCAAAAAGCTATAGCCCGTGATGCCCTCATCCATGCCCTAGAGTCTGCTGGCCACAACGTCAAAGTTGAAAAGGTCGACCTCGATAGAGAGATTATCGAGCTGTGGCAGGAGGTTCAAGAGGAAATCTGGAGGGAGGAGGCCCAGGAAATCGCCGCTATCCGTCTAGATGAAACCCACACCACCGCATGGGCCTACCGTGCCCTAGACGGCATCGACACGAGCCGTAAGACTCGTACCATGGCCCATAAGGTACTGTGGCGTGATGAGTTCCCCGGCGTCCTATTCGATGACGCTGAGGAGGTCTACCAGTGCTTAATTAAGGACTACGGCACGATGCGGCGCGGCGTCTCGCTGCAAGCTCACGCTGAGAATCTGGAGGCGGCCAAGGTAGGCGATCGCGCCATAGCTCAATCAGTGCTAACAGCAGACATCAGAGCAGCTCACCGATTGCCTAAACAGTTCATGCGGGCTAGCCTTATCCAGCAGACAGGCATCCTGACGCTACTAGACGGCCAGAGCTGGACAAATGGCGACCCCAGAGCGATAGCCGTCAAGCGGGCGGCGCTGCACTGGAAGCGTGAGATCTATTACTGGCTACGTCTAACCATTCGAGAGGACCAAACCCCGGTAGCAATCGTCAGCAAGCTGCTCAAGAAACTCACTCTCAAGGCTGCTTGCCAGAGCAGACTCGGCAAGCGCGGCGAACAAGAGCGCATCTGGGGAATTGAAGACCTAGACAACGTTTACAGAGCACGATTACTAGAATCCTTGCGGGGCAAGCTCTTAGCTACCGTAGTCACGACTTGTATAAGGGATGAAAGCCCCATAGATCAAATCGTGACTACCAATATAAAACCCCCTCCAGAAGACGCAGAAAACGCCCCATTCAGGACGGGGGCGCGGGTCCGCTGGGGGACTTCGATGGCCCCTTGGGAGGTGTTAAGCACCGACGGCATCACGGCCCGCCTCAGAATCTGCGATCGCCCTGGCTTTGCGACTGAGAAAACCGTCTCGATTGAGGAGCTGAGATCGGCATGAGCGCTTTTCCTCCCCCACCAGACGGCCTAGCCGCCGTTGTCCATGCTCTCAAATGGACGGCTCGCCACGGCGATCGCGATATCGCTCAAGCTTGCGCCGTCGTGATGCGAGAGAACTACAGCGATCGCCGCCGTGAGGCATGGCAGCAGCTCACCCTACAGGAGCAGCAGCAATTACGGCAGCTGATGGCCCCTGATCAACCCCAGCAATTGGAGATCAAAGCAGCATGAGCGAACCCATCTGCGAGAATCAGGCGATCGCGACCATCCCCGGCACCTTTGCCGCCGTAACCGTCCTTATCCTCCTAAATCCTTGGAAAGTCCAATCCCATAACAACAGGAAACTATGGTTACTGCAAAACTGACTGAAACCAATGCTGTCGCTCAACTTCAAGAGCAGGTGCAGCAGGTGCAACAGGCGATCGCCGCCGCTAAAGGTGAAGAGGTTGAACTCGCGTCCGAGCTGGCCGAGGTAGAAGGTGAGCTATCCCAGAAGCGATCGCAGTTGGAGCATCAGCAAAGCGTCCTCAAGCCTTTGCAGGACAAGCTGACGTTGCTGGAGAAAGAAGCGGCCCTGGATGCATCAACGCAGCGATTGAAGGTGTTGGCGGTTGAGTTTAACCGCCTTCAATGGCTCTCCTTTCACTGCTGGAAAGAGATGACTCGTGAGCGCGATCGCGGAGCGAAGCTAGTCTACACACAATCCATCGGTTCAATACCTCTGCGGGAAAATGATTTCCCTATTGCACAGTTTCAAATGGGAGGCGACACGGTGCTGATGAAGGGGGGAGCTGCCCGCATCAGCGGTCCGCCATCCCTTCCAGATGGCCTAGACCCTGTAGCGGAATTGGAATATCTTGGCATCGACCCAAACGCTCGGGCGAAATCCTACTAGCAATTTCCATTGCTGGGGCGGGCCATCATTGCCCGTCGCATGGCCCGTCCCCCAGCGCTATCTGTTTTGAGGGGCTGGCTGTGGGCTATCTCTTCCAGCGCTTCCAGCTTCAGAACGGCCTTGTCAAAGTCATCTTCGGTAAGGCCAGCCGCCAGCCCTGGTGCCCGAGAAGCGATCGCCTCTTTGATTGCTTCAAGCCTGGTCTGATTTAAGTCGAGAGACTTATGCGGTCTGAACTGCCTCAGCCGCTCGTGAAGCTCGCCCCGCAGCTGCAGCTCCTCCTCAACTAGACGGTTCAGCTCAGCGTCTGCCCCGCTTCCACCGATACCGCGAGCGTCGCTAGCGCTGTCATACCGTCTAACGCGTGTTCCATTCATTCCTTTAGCCTCTAAAACATCCTCCCATTGTGGCTTACACGACTAGCGGTAGTACATCATGGAGAACATACAGGCGTTCTTATCTGGAGTAAGTGAGTGAACCTGGAGGAAAAGCACCACAATGCGGCCTCATCCTTGGCTAATGGCGGTACTGAGGCGATGGCGGCTCAATCGGCTGGTGTCTCATCATCAACCATCACCCGATGGAAGCGAAACGGGTCATTTCGCGACCTGATTGAGTTCTATCAGGCACCAATGAGGCAGGCGATCGCCAGCACCGCAAGCCCTGAC
>JBARYO010000350.1:0-4340 GCA_049647905.1 Elainellaceae cyanobacterium
GGGTAATCAGGGTCGGGAGGTCGGGAGGATTGGCCTGTGAAAGCTCGTCCCGATACTTCCGCAGCACGAGAAGAACGGGTAGCAGTTTTGGGGCAGAGTCTGGCTGCTGCTGGGTACCGTAGCGATAGGCAATATGCTTCAGCAACGTGGTTTTGCCATAGCCGCCCCAGGCCAAAATCGCCAGCTGCCGTAGATTAGGCATAGCTTGAGCCTTTTCTAGCAGCCTCCAAATCGTTAGTCCCTGGAATGTAGGAGTATCCCCTGGATTCAAAGGCCGCTGAAGCTGGCTAAAGCCTGGCGATGTGGCGTTGATGTCTAACGACAGTGGCACAAAGACATCTCGCAGTAGCGGAATGAAAATGCCGTCATACTGCGCGACGCCTTCAGGCCGCAGGCTTTGGCAATCCGCTGCCTGACACAACCCATATTTATCTTCAAATTGGGTCGCTCTGGCGATTAGCTGATTCGTAACCTGGTCAATCTTGGTGTTGATTGCCTCGCCTGCTCGTTCTAGCCGCTCTTCATTGCCCTTATGCACCGGCTGCAGCAGCTTCGCCCCGTAGGAAATGCCAAGCCCAATGCCCATAGAGGCGATCGCCTTCAGTACACCGCCATCATTAAGCAATAGCCACAGCCCAGTCAGCCCTCCGGCAGGCAACCCACCCGTCTTCACAACCTTAAGGACAATATCCGCGATGCGATCGTTAAGGGGCGGTTGAGATGGCTGAACCATGGGCATTGGGTGGGGCTACCAACCCATTTACTCTAGCAGTTTTATATTCAGCCACAAGGCAACCATCACGCGCGATCGCCCTCATCACCCAACGCCTGCTGCACCCAGCCCCTCAATCCCAGCTCCGCCGCCACTTCATCCTGGCGGGCCTGAGCCAGAAACCCGTACAGCGTTTCTTTTGGCACCAGCGGAAACGTCGCGCTAGCGTCGACCTCAGCATAGATTCCGTTTTGGAGCGCATAAATCCGCCAGTACTCCCCGTTGTAGCGCCAGAATTCCGGCACCCCCAAACTGGCATAAAATCGCAATTTATCGATATCCGTATGGGTAATATCCACCTCTACCACCAAGTCTGGCGGCGGATCCCGCTCCAAATCGACATTTCGTCCTGCTACCGCCCCTTGATTTTTGATGTAGTAGGCATTGTCCGGCTCCGCCGAACGGTCCAACACCTGTCGATCTAGCGTCGTCGAGCCCATCGTCTTGAGCTTTAGGCCCAACTCCACCACGAGGACACGAATGAACAGCTCAATCATGCGCACAGCAAACTCATGATCTTCCAGCGGCATCGTGACCTCTAGAACTCCCCTGTCATAAACAAACCGAGCGGCGCGGCGATCGCCGAAAGCTTGACGAATGGTTTGATACCGCTGCCAATCAAGACCTTGAAAGACGACCCGCCGTTCGCCGACGGGTTTGGCAATCGGTTGGACAATGAGAGGGCTGACCATAGGTTGTCCTGATGTGCTTAACCCAATTGTATCGATTGAAAACCACAGACCCACAGGCAATCTACGCCAATGTTGTATAGCGTTTGCCGATGCTAAAAAACATGTTGCAGACGCCCCCACCATACCAGCCGCCAAAACCAGCTCTTGATTCTTTGTACTACATGCGCTATTGTCTCATCTTGAGAGCTGGTTCCCATCAGCTCACTAGCTCCCAAGGCTTTGGTCAGCGTCCGTTGTATTCTTGAAGCCGCAGTCCCAGTTGAGATAGCCCTTATGCAATTCAAGTACACCTACACGCGCCTCAACGTCGCCAACTTTGAGGTCTGCAAGGCTTTTTATCGAGATGTTTTAGGGCTGCCAGTCATCTTCGAAGACAGCATGGACGAATATGCCGAGTTTGATACTGGCTCTACCAAAATTTCCCTAATCAACCGCGACAAGATGCCAGAGTTCGTGGGCCGCGATGAGCCTTTGAACTATGCCCCCGATGACGCCAGCGTAGTGCTGACTTTTGTGGTCAGCAACGTGGACGCGGCTGTAGAGTACCTGACCTCGAAAGGCGTCAAGATGGCCAACCAACCCGCTAATTTCCCAGATCGCGGCTTCGTCTCCGTCTGCTTTCACGACCCTGACGGCAACCTCGTGGAGCTAGAACAAACAACGGACGTGGTCATTGGGGGCTAGCTCCTGCGTGGCAATATTGCGCGGCTACTTCTGCATCATCTGCTCAACAAACTTGGTTGAGATATCGCCAGATTGAAACGCTGTTGACTGCAGAATGCGTTGATGAAAGCCAATCGTCGTCGGTAGCCCCGTGATGGCGCACTCCCGTAAGGCCCGCTGCATCCGCCGAATAGCAGCAGGGCGATCGGCTCCCCAAACGATAATTTTGCCAATTAGCGAATCGTAATAGGGCGGAATCTCGTAGTCGGTATAGACATGGGAGTCCATCCGGACGCCGGGACCGCCAGGGGGCAGATAGCCGCTGATACGTCCGGGGTTGGGTCTAAAATTATGGTCCGGGTCCTCAGCGTTGATGCGACATTCGATAGTATGGCCCTTGAGCTGCACATCAGACTGGGACATCTGCAGCTTCTCGCCCTGGGCAATACGAATCTGCTCTGCAATTAGGTCTACGCCTGTGACCATCTCGGTGACAGGGTGCTCCACCTGAATGCGGGTATTCATCTCCATAAAGTAGAAGTCGCCCGTCACATCCAGCAAAAACTCGACGGTTCCGGCACCCACGTAATTGATCGACTGGGCCACCTTGACAGCAGCATTGCCCATCTGGCGGCGCAGCTTGGGGCTCAACCCAGGGCTAGGCGATTCTTCCAATAGCTTTTGGTGGCGGCGCTGAATTGAGCAGTCTCGCTCTCCTAGATGAATGACGTTGCCGTGGCTGTCAGCGAGGATTTGAAACTCAATATGGCGAGGCTTTTGAATAAATTTTTCCAGATAGACGCCAGGGTTGCCAAAAGCCGCGTCCGCTTCGCCACGGGCGGCAAAAAACAGCTTCACCAGATCGCTTTCCTCATGCACCAGGCGCATGCCGCGTCCGCCGCCACCCGCTGTGGCCTTGATCATCACCGGATAGCCGATTTCTTTCGCGACTTTCAGCGCGTCATGCTCATCTTCCAGCAGCCCTTTGCTGCCCGGCACTGTAGGAACCCCGATGCGCTTCATCGTGGCCCGAGCCGTCGATTTGTCTCCCATGGCCTGCATGGCCTCTGGCGTCGGGCCGATAAACACAATTTGGTGGTCAGCGCAGATTTCGGCGAAGCGGGCGTTCTCCGCCAGGAAGCCATAGCCCGGATGGATTGCCGTGGCGTTGTGCATCAGGGCAGCGGAAATGATGTTGGGAATGTTGAGATAGCTTCTGGCGCTGGGGGGAGCCCCAATGCAAACGGTTTCGTCGGCAAGCTGCACATGCAAGGCGTGACGATCGATTGTTGAATGCACCGCAACCGTCGAGATGCCCATCTCTTCGCAGGTGCGAAGAATTCGAAGCGCGATCTCACCCCGGTTGGCAATTAAAACTTTGGAAAACTGCATCTTCCAAATCAAAAAGAATAATAGGGAACCATATGAACCAAGCCACCCCTGCAAGTCAATAGGCTACTGGCCCATTAATTACACCACGTTGGGTAACCCCATTGTGGATGGCGGCTGGTCAGGAGTTGATCGTATCACCCCGGTACACCATCGCGGGCGATCGCCCCGGTAAATCCTGTGGTGTGGCCGTCTCAATAGAAAAGGCTTGGCACTGCCAAGCCCCTACAATGTCGCTATTTGAACGAGGTGGCCCAATAGGTGTAGCCTATTCTGCCGTTGCCAGCTCTGTGCTGCCCCGAGCCCGGCGACGGGTCAGGGTGTTAAACAGCATCTGACCGATGGCCATGACCAAGTTACCCTCTAGCTCATTGAACAGCTTCATGTTCATGCCGAAGGCAGCGTTCGCTTCGTCAACGATCTGCTGTGCGGTGGCGTCATCTACCGGCAGACTATCCATAGCAGCGCGATAGGTGGCCTTAAACCCTTTCTCGTCTTCAATATCCTCGAACTCGTAGAAGGCTGTTCCTTGCCCTTCGCTCAAGTTCATGCCGCGCTGGGCGATCTTTTTCAGGATTTGGCCACCCGAGAGATCCCCAAGGTAGCGGGTGTAAGAATGGGCCACCAGCAGTTCGGGCTGCTCAGCTCCAATCTGATGAATGCGATCGACATAGGCTTGAGCCGCAGGAGAAATAGAGATTTTCTCGCGCCAGTCGTTGCCAAAGTAATACTGCAGGTCTTGCTCTAAACTATCTTTGCGGTGCAGCTCAGGAAAATAAATTTTAGAGAGGATAGGATGTTGGCGAGGCTTCTCCATCTCCTCT
>JBARYO010000351.1:0-7519 GCA_049647905.1 Elainellaceae cyanobacterium
ATTCATCGGTGACTCTTTGACTCGGACCGCTAGCTCTTGGAGTTGGCTAATCGCTTCCGCCCCTTCGAGCTTCATCAATTCGCGATCGTCTCGCATTTCCGTCCATGTAATGCCGTAATCAGACACCAAGAAGCGAATGAGATGCTCTTCCCCTAAGCTGACCATGAAAGAGGCACTGTTCATTTGGCCGCCGCAGGTGTAGCACGATGCCAAATAACCGCGCCGCTCTAAGACAATCGCCAGAGCCTGTAAATTCATGACGAGCTCCCTCACGAACTGGCGATGCTGTTCTGCAAGTCTTAAAAACATGCTTGACTCCTATACACCAACGATAACGACGCTAAATAACTTTAACAATATCTTAATAAGCCTGTCCAAACATCCGCCGGATTTTCAGAGGACTGCGGCTGGGCGTCTCATGATCAAGACGGCCTAGACCCTTGTACTCGCGGCAATGCTCAAATCAGAGCAACCCGCAACAAATGTTACGCAGCTCCTAACTAATATCCAAAATCAGATCGCTCGAAAATGTAGCTAAATCAACCTTTTTGAGCGATCGCTCCGCTGGATCTTCACTCAGAGTAGCATTCTATTTCAATTCTGAGGCTGCTGACATGTGACAATCTTTTCAGCGCTACGGCACTATGCCAGATAAAGCACCGCTTTAGGCAGGATAGTGTCAGCATCTTCAATCTATTGACTCAGCTGCCAAAATCCTAGCGCTGGTCCGAGAAATCGAACGGCGACCCAATAAACCACAAGTCCCCCAATACCAATCCATGCGCCTTGGGTGCTGAGCTTGACGAAGGTACTGGCCTGACTTTTCTTTACAGGGAGCCAAGGCAGAATGTTGGATTCTTGGCCATATTGGTCACCCATCAAATCCTTTCGTCGCTTAGAGTCGCCCATCGCTAACCTTAAATACTGTCCACGCACTGCATACCTACCCTGGCTATGATACTGTTCTGAGCCAGGCAGCAGTACCTCAAACGTTAACAACCGTTACGCTACCATGAGACACACTATCTTTCTTGTTCTCCATTGGTGGCTGCCGAAAACAGAGGGGAAATTGCGTTGTCGCGCATAGACTCGAAGAAGAAAAAGGAAACCCCACCTAACCCATTTTCCCTCACGGCTGCGACTTGGCCGGCAATGAGGGAGGGATCGAGGGCGCGATTCTTCAAGCCAGCGAGGATACCAATTCCGACTGACGAGTACCCCTGAATATTAGTCGCAATCACGCGCTCGAGTTCTTCAGTAAAAGCGCTGACAGTTGGCCGATAGATTTGCACAATCAGCTGATCAATCCATCCAGCCTGCTGCCACTGATCCCAGGCTTGGAGATAGTTATCGTAGGCAAAGGGCAGCGCATTTGGCGAGAGTGACATGATCGCATCAGGCCGGTTACGCTTTACTGCTGTAACAATCTGCTCCATTAAAGCCGTCAACCGATTTGCCCGCCATGCCATCCAGCCTGGGTCATGGGGGTCGTCAGGGGGATACTCCCCGGCGTGGGAGCGGCGATACTGGTCAATCGTGTAGGCATCGTAGCCAAATTCCACAGGCCAGCTAAAGTGATCGTCGAATTGAATGCCGTCAATGTCGTAGGTTGAAACGACTTCCGTGATCAAATCCACGAAAAATGTCTGCACTTCAGGATGAAGGGGGTTGAGCCAAACTCGGGGATGCCGCCCCTGCATAAACACTTGGCTCCCATCTTGTCGCCGGGCGAGCCAATCGGGATGACGGCGTGCCAGTTCAGAATAGGAGGGGGCCATTAGGCCAAATTCAAACCAAGGGATAACAGACATGTTGGCGTCGTGTCCAGCCCGGAGAATTTCGCCAAGTAAATCGCGATCGACAAGGCCAGGGTGAGGATCTACAGGTGTTCCCACTGCGTCACCCACAACGGCACTGGGATAGAGAGAATATCCCCAGTTCCAGACGGTTGGATAGATCGTATTGATGCCTAGATTGGCGAGACGCTGAACTCCAGCTGCGGTTTGTACAGCTGAGAGGAGAACGCCGCTATCGATATTAGTCAGCCAAGTGCCGCGAAGTTCTGTTGTCGTGCTGGGAGCAACGGTAGGGATGACGGGAGTAGAGGCGTCCCGAGGAGCGCTATCGGACTGAGCGCTGACGTGATGGCCACCGAAAGATAGCACGACCAGCAGAGCCAAAAGCGCAATGGCTAAGGGGCGAACCCAAAGTGCGGCTGCGGTCCGATGAAAAAAACGGCGTACCAAGCGTTCGATGTGAGCAACTGTCGACACAATATTTTGTCCCCGTCATGACTCACGCCAGTATAGCTAGCATCTGCACAGCTGCCATTGCAGCTGTGGCACCCGGCTATAGTACAATTGATCTATACACTTTAACTAGCTTCAACCAATAGGAGGGTCAAATACGCTAAATCCTCAGGCCGCAACTAGCTCAGCTCTCCAGACCAGCTTAGTCACTGTCCGGTGGTAGAAGTGCCGTAATGCGGGCTACGAAATCCTGATGATCGACAACTGGTTTGGAAATATAGCCGTCGGCACCACTCTGGCGCAAGAAGCTTTCGCGATCGCCCTGCATAGCATGGGCCGTAACCAAGATGATAGGCAGATCAGACGTCTGGGGATCGGCTTTAAGCATCTGGGTAATGTGAATGCCGTCGACAGGTTTACCCTGGTAAACGCTTCTGGATAGGGAAACATCCATCAAAATAATGTCGATTTCCCGCGACTGGGCTACCTTCAGAACCTCCTCAACGTCTTCGGTGTGTCGTACGGACAACCCCCCCCGTTTCGTTAATATCTTTGAAAATACCCGAGCATTGATTAAATCATCTTCAACAATCAGAACAGTTTTCATATCACGATCCCAGCCATAGTTTAGATTAAATAAAAAAAGTATATGATATGCGCTTAGATGTACGAAACAGTACCGCCTTGGATCACATCGCTTATTGTTAGCACGATGGCACTTTGTCTTAGCTCTATCGAGCTGAACCTTGAATTGAATCGCTGATACAGACTAGAGATACTAAAGATGTCGTAAAGCGTACGGATAAAAATCCCCCTCGCTGCTACGTCTCTTCAAACTAAACTGAACCAGATCAGCTACCTTCATCATATGGGATCTCACAGGGGACAAACTATTGTCAGTCCTTACCCTAGCCGCGATCGCCTGCTAGCTGTTGAGTCTTCCCCTCAAATTCGCCGCGCTTGACGCGCCTTGCTAGCTTCAATAGCCATCTCCCGCGCTATCCCAAACCACACCGTACAGACAGGACCACAGTCATGGCTAGACAGCTAAACACTACCTCGTCGGGACAAGTCATCCCGACCCCGCTTCACTCTGAGGTGCAGCGTTCGTACCTCGAGTATGCCATGAGCGTTATTGTGGGCCGAGCGTTGCCCGACGTGAGGGACGGCCTAAAACCAGTGCATCGACGAATTCTCTACGCGATGCACGAGCTTGGGCTCACTCCTGATCGACCGTATCGCAAATGTGCCCGCGTTGTGGGCGACGTGCTGGGCAAGTATCACCCCCATGGGGATCAGTCAGTGTACGATGCCCTAGTTCGCATGGTGCAGTTGTTTTCTAGCCGCTACCCATTGCTGGCAGGGCACGGTAACTTTGGCTCAGTAGACAACGACCCCCCCGCAGCAATGCGATACACCGAGACGCGGTTGGCCTCTGTGGGGAACGACGCGCTGCTGTCGGAGATCGGCGAAGCGACGGTGGACTTCATTGGCAACTTTGACAATTCACAGCAGGAGCCTGTTGTTCTGCCAGCACAGCTTCCGTTTCTCTTGCTCAATGGGGCATCGGGAATTGCGGTCGGCATGGCAACCAACGTGCCGCCCCACAATCTCGGCGAGGTTGTGGATGGCCTGATTGCGCTGATCGATCGCCCTGACCTATCGGACGAAAAGCTGTTGAAGCTAATTCCTGGGCCTGACTTTCCCACTGGTGGTGAAATTACGGGAGTAAAGGGTATCCGGGATGCCTATTTGACGGGGCGTGGTAGCATTCCGATGCGGGCGGTTACCCAATTTGAAGAGATTCAAGGGGGGCGGGGACGGCACCGTCGAACCGCTATTGTGGTGACGGAAATGCCGTTTCAGGTGAATAAGGCTGGCTGTATTGAGAAGATCGCCGAGCTCGTGAACAATGGCCGGGTTGACGGTATTGCCGACATTCGTGACGAGAGCGATCGCGATGGCATGCGCGTTGTCATTGAGCTACGCCGCGATGCTACGGCTGAAGCTGTCCTGAGCAACCTCTATCGCATGACGCCGCTGCAGAGCAACTTTGGGGCCATCATGCTCTGTCTGTCAGACGGGCAGCCTCAGCAGATGACCCTCAAAACCGTGCTGAGCACGTTTCTAACGTTCCGGGAGGAGACCCTAACCCGGCAGTATCGCCATGAGCTAGATCAAACAGAGCAGCGGCTCAGCATTGTAGCCGGTCTGTTGGTAGCCCTAGATAATTTGGATGCCGTCATCGATATTCTGCGAAATGCTGCCGACGGCACGTCTGCGAAAGGAGAGATGCAGGCGACATTTGATCTGAGCGATCGCCAATGTGACGCCATTTTAGCGATGCCCCTGCGGCGACTCACGGGTTTAGAGCGCCAGCGACTAGAGACAGAGCACAGCGAACTGACGACGCAAATTGAGCACCTCAACCAGCTGCTCAGCGATCGCCGCGAATTTCTCAAAGTGCTGAAGAAAGAGCTGCGTGCCCTCAAGCGACAGTTCGGCGACCCACGCCGCACCCGCATTCTTAGCGCTGAGGAGCGGGCGCAGGAAAAAGAGCGCTTAGCCGAAGTAGAAGCGGAAGTTGTTGAAGACGATGTGGTACTTGAGTTTACGCAGCAGGGCTACGTGCGGCGATCGTCGCCACGGGCCTTCCAGCGACGACAGGCCAAAATCGATCCCCTGTCCCAGACGCTTGAGTCAATATCAGAGGATATTGTTACCCAAATTACGCCCACCACAACAGCGCGATCGCTGCTCAGCTTTACCCGCAGCGGCAAAGTCTTCAGCCTAGGCATCGCTGGTATTCCGGCAACACCTCGTAGCTCTAGAGGCACACCCATCATTACCCTATTACCCCCTTCAGCTCAAACAGAAGGCGATCCCGAGAGCAGCGCCACCCAAATCATCTACCCCGACGATGCCGAGCACAAAGATGTCGTTTTGCTAACGCAACAGGGACGAATCAAGCGGCTTCCGCTTTCAGAGTTCTCTTCCTTAACTGCCCGTGGCTTGACCGCTCTAAAGCTCAAAGCCCAGGATGCGTTGGCCGATGCTTTTGTCGTCGCAGATGGCGCTCAACTCGTTCTCGCCACCTCGGGGGGGCGGCTGCTGCGCTTTGCGCTGACCCAAGAGCAAGTTCCGTACACAGGACGTACAACACAGGGCCAAGCTGGTATGCGCGTCAGCCGCCGAGAACATCTTGTGGGGTGGACCATCATTGAGCCTAATGATGCCCAGGCGCTGGTGCTGATGACAGCTCGAGGCTACGGTAAGCGGCTCAGAATCGATCAGGTTCGTCTAGGGAACCGGGGCGACCTTGGCATTCAGATGATGCCGTTTTCAGCTAAATCAGATGGCCTCATCGGCCTATGCATGGCGAAGCCATCGACATTAGTGCGCGTGACAACCGATCAAGGACGCATAGCGCAAATTCGAGCGGCAGAAATCCCCATAGGCGATCGCGATAAGAAAGGACGGCGCATCGTATCACCCACAAACGCCGAAAGACTCACTGAGCTCGATGTCGCTCCAATCGCTGCCGATGTGGCAGATAGCTAAGACCAAGATATCTATCATTTGGCGCAGCCAACGTCTTTCCACTGACTCTGGTCTCCACGACCGGTAGGCCCAGACAATGGTGGGTGGCAATTTTTTTTGAATCTCTGTTGCAATGGCTTCTTCTGATGTGCGTGCCAGCTTGTCTCAACCCTCGATAGGGGGAGCGACTGTAATTGGGACAGGACTGCCACAGGGGAATGCCACCCCGTCACGCCAATGGATGCCAGAGCAGGTTTTGTTTACGCCAGCCGCCTTGGAAGAATCTTGGGGGCAACAGATTCTGACGCGGGTCGAGCGTTTGGGGTTGCCGGTCAAGCCCTTGGCCCAAAATCGAGTTACGGGACTGCGAGGGAAGACAGAGCGCGAGACATACCGCATGGCAAAGCAAACGCTGGCCGTAGTTGTTGCGCCGCCTGGCCAGCTCAAGCTCAGCCCTATTCCCCCATCCGCCGACTGGCAGTTTCACCTCGCTCAGGGTTGTCCGGCCCACTGCCAGTATTGCTATCTAGCGGGAAGTTTACAAGGACCACCAGTGGTTCGGGCATACGCCAACTTACCCCAAATTTTAGATAATCTGCGGCACTATAGGTCTACTGAGCGCATCACAACCTTTGAGGTAAGCTGCTATACCGATCCATTGGGAATCGAACATCTCACAGGTAGCTTGGCAGAATGCATCCGCTACTTTGGCACTCAAGATGGCGCTCACCTACGTTGGGTAAGCAAGTTTGACCAGGTTGAGGCGCTAGTGGGACTGCCTCACAACGGTCGAACCCGCTGTCGATTTAGCGTCAACGCTCGCGCTGTCTCCCATTTTCTAGAGGGCGGCACAGCGGATGTGGTCCAACGCTTGAGAGCCTTGCGCAAGCTTGCCCTACCGCCATCACAAGGCGGTGGCGGCTATCCTGTTGGGTTGGTCATTGCGCCAATCATGCCCCTAGACCATTGGCAGCAGGAGTACGGCACTCTGTTTAATCAGATCGAGGATGCTCTGGATTTCGACTGTGATCTCACCTTCGAGCTTATCTCCCATCGCTTCACCCCAAAGTCAAAGGCGGTCTTAGAGCAGTGGTACCCCAACAGTCGGCTCAATTTGGACGAAAGCGATCGCAGCGTCAAGCGCAATAAGTTCGGCGGTATCAAACATGTATACAATTCCAAGACAATGCGATCGCTCAAAGCATTTTTCGAGTCAGAGATTAGCCGTCGATTCCCCCAGGCCAAACTGTTGTATTGGACCTAGCGCAGACTAGCTTTCACCTGATTTTCACCCTGCTGTTAATAGACGCCATACCTTATGAACACCGTCAGCGATCGCCTCAAAACCTTAAACCGTATCCGCAAGCTCAGCCGCCTCATGGATACGGCCATTGGTATTCCCGGCACCAAATTCCGGATTGGGCTTGATCCCATCATTGGATTACTGCCTGGTGCGGGGGACTTGCTGACCACAGGTTTCTCAGTCTATACTCTGGTGCTTGCGGCCCGATTTCGCTTGCCCGCAGCTCTCATGCGCAATATGATTCTCAACGTCGCGTTAGAGTCGGTACTAGGGACAGTGCCTATCTTTGGCGATATATTTGACGCCTTCTTTAAGGCCAACATGCGAAATCTGGCCGTGCTAGAGCAGCATCTCCAGGAAACCTCACCAGAGCTACAGGCCGAAGATGCCGAGAACCTATCCAGCGTCGATCCGGACTTTGTCCAAA
>JBARYO010000352.1:0-5571 GCA_049647905.1 Elainellaceae cyanobacterium
ATCGCATCTTGTCAGCAACCCCTTGAGCAAAGTCGACGTACTCCTCGGTGACCGGCAGCAGCCGCACCTGGACCGGCGCGAGCCACAGCGGAAAGTCCCCCGCGTACTCCTCAATCAAAATGCCAATCAGTCGCTCCAGAGAGCCAAACGGGGCACGGTGAATCATCACCGGACGCTGGCGAGAGCCGTCCTCCGCCACATATTCCAGCTCAAAGCGCTCTGGCAAGGTGTAGTCCACCTGCACTGTGCCCAACTGCCACTCTCGCTCTAGGGCATCTTGGAAGATGAAGTCTAGCTTTGGCCCGTAGAAAGCGGCTTCACCAATTCCTTCAAAATACGCCATGCCCAATGTTTTGACCGCATTGCGAATCGCTGCTTCTGCCTTGTTCCAAACGTCATCGCTACCGATATACTTGTCTGACTCTGGATCGCGAAAGCTAAGCCGCGCCCTAAAGTTCTTGAGCTGTAGGCTCTTGAACACAGCCAAAATCAGATCGATGACCTTGAGGAATTCAGCCTCTAGCTGGTCTGGCGTGACAAACAGGTGGGCATCATCTACGGTAAAGCCTCGCACCCGCGTTAAGCCGCCCAGCTCTCCTGACTGCTCGTAGCGGTAGACGGTGCCAAATTCTGCAAAACGTACCGGCAGCTCCCGATATGAGCGCAGCTGGCTTTTGTAAATTTGGATGTGAAACGGGCAATTCATCGGCTTGAGGGTAAAGCCCTGCTCTGCGGCACGGGCATCGTCGTCCTCCGCCATCATTGGGAACATGTCCTCTTTGTAGTTCTGCCAATGCCCCGATACCTTGAACAGATCTACTCGCGCAATGTGAGGCGTAACCACCGGCAGATAGCCGCGCTTCACCTGCTCCTGCTTCAGAAAGTCTTCTAGGGTCGATCGAAGGATGGTGCCCTTCGGTGTCCACAGCGGCAGCCCTGGACCGACGGAGTCCGAGAAAACGAACAAGCCTAGCTCTTTGCCCAACCGTCGGTGGTCTCGCTTGAGGGCTTCCTCACGCCGCCGCTTGTGCTCGGCAAGCTGCTCTGGCGTTTCCCAAGCCGTCCCATAGATGCGCTGGAGCTGCGCTTTGGTTTCGTCCCCTCGCCAATAGGCCCCGGCAACGCTCTCTAGCTCAAACGCCTTGGGATGCAGATCGCCCGTATTCTCAACGTGGGGACCGCCGCACAAATCCCACCACTGGTCCCCTAGGTGATAGATAGTAATCGGCTCGCTTTTAATGTCGTCTAAAATTTCCAGCTTGTAGGGCTCATTCAATGCCCTAATTCGCTGGGAAGCCTCTTCCCGATCTACCTCTTCGCGCACCACAGGTAGCCTGCGGTTGATGATTTTGATCATCTCCTTACGAATCGCCTTGAGATCCTTTTCGGTGAAGGAGTCGGGGCTATCAAAATCATAGTAGAAGCCCGTTTCAATCCAAGGGCCGATGGTTACCTGCGCTTTGGGGAATAGCTTTTGAACCGCCATTGCCATCACATGGGACATGGTATGGCGAATGCGTTTCAAGCTTTCAGATTCGCTGGTGCGGGGGAGATGAATTTTGTCCACGCCAGACTGCTCTGGGTTGGAAGGGAGGGCGTCGGATGACATTGGCAAATGGAATAGCGTAAGAGAACCGCGCAGAGCATTGGCACTGCAGCTCCATATTAACGACTGTTGGTTGCTTCGGTGGCCCCATCTCTCAGTTTCGGTAATTTCAGAGCCGAAATCGTTGGCATTAACCCAGCGAGCCTATCCCTGGCAAAAATCTGCAGAATGAGAGACAGTAACAAAACGTAAAGACGATACAATTGAAGGACATGTAAGGTTGCGTCAAAATCTCATGGCTAGATATTCTCAGGCTGACCTGCTGCAAGCAGTGCTAGCGCCTCTACTGGATGACTTCACCTATTGGTTTAGCCAGTCCCAATCCCTACTGGA
Source organism: Elainellaceae cyanobacterium (assembly GCA_049647905.1). Classification (GTDB taxonomy): domain Bacteria; phylum Cyanobacteriota; class Cyanobacteriia; order CAKZMO01; family CAKZMO01; genus JBCCAG01. The sequence continues at coordinate 1,940 of JBARYO010000352.1, forward strand.
ACAGCACGAGCTTATCCACTTCACGACAGAGCAGCAGGCCGACTTGCTGGCCCGAGTGCATCAGACCCAGCAGGAGGTGGCGGCAGCGATCGCGCTGTTCAACGCCACAGGGCATCAAGTCGGCGTTGACCCAGATACCGTTGGCAAGTGGCATACGCTCGTTGCGGAATGCTGGCGGGCGTCAATGGATCACCGCGCCGCTCAGTCTGATGAGGCCTAACGGGCTCAGGGTCGAATGCCCACAGCCTTCAGATTGCTTATCCGCCCACAATTTGATTCAAGTCGCGGCATAAACGTTTCATTTAGTTAAATCCCACTTTACTGCCAACCTCCGCTGTTTTAAGACTCAGGACTTTTAAATCTATGCTTCATCTTTTGTACCTTCTGGCATTTACCGTCTTGGCCTCTATTGCGATCGCAAACCTGATCAAAAATCTGATGGTTCTGGGCAGCGACTCCCAGCGTGGGTATAGCGCTAATGGCCCGACGCCCAATCGTCAGCCCAAGCCGTCCCATCCGGAGCTGCTCGATGACTCTGGCAATGTCATCCGTGAAGCCTACCTTGTAATGAAGTCTATGTCAGTGGATGACGCGCGCGATCGCCTCAATGAGCTGTACGACGCCTCTCCCAGCGCAACTATCGACGCTGAAGATACGGAATAGTTGGCCCCCTAGATCAATACGGTTCACTTGATTAGGCAGCAGGGTAAGCGCGACACCGCAAACCACCTAGTTATAGTGGCATTATGGACCGCGATCGCCATCGGGTTGCGGCTCTATCAGCTTGGGTCTAAGCCGCTGTGGACCGATGAGATGTCTACCTTGGTCTTTAGCCTAGGCCATAGCTTTCGCACCATACCGCTGAGCCAGGTTATTACCGTAGATGCGCTGCTAGAACCGCTACGGGTCGATGCCGCTACAGGTCCCGGTGATGCCGCCATGGCCATCCTAGCTAGCAGTAACCATCCGCCGCTGTTCTTTGTGCTGATGCACCCCTGGCTGCAGCTAACCCATCCTGCCGGAACTTACGTGGTTCCCTGGATAGCGCGATCGCTATCCGCTGTTATCGGCGGACTGCTGACGCCAGTAGTCTACGGTCTCATGGTGCTGATCCGCCGCGCTTCGGCAGCGCCGTTTGCCGCTGCTTTAGTGGCCATGTCTCCCTTTGGGATCTACTTGTCCCAAGAGGCCCGTCACTACACCTTGGCGTTGATCTGGATCACCGCTTCTCTCTGCTGTCTGGCGGAGGCGCTAGCCTCCATGGCGCAAGGTAGACCGCTGCCGCGCAGACTAATACTGCTGTGGACTGTGGTCAACGGCCTTGGGCTGGCAACCCACTACTTTACGACAATTACGTTTTTGGCCGAGGTGCTGGTGCTGGCTAGCGCTGGCTATCTGTGGCGACAAAGATACCGCAGCGATGGCTTGTATACTATGGTGAGGCAGGTGACTTGTGTCGGATTGGGCACCATGGCTAGCGGTCTGCCTTGGTTCATCGCCCTCCTCGCGGCCCCGGATCAAGGCGAGCTGACCCAGTGGATTTACGCCTCGTGGCAGCTCATCGATTGGATTACCCCCGTCGCCAATACGCTAGCCAGCGCCGCCAGCATGGTCTACTTGCTACCCATCCAAGACGTTTCCAATACGATCGCCTTGCTATCGACGGGAGTCGTATTGGCGATCGCCTTTTGGAGCCTATGGGGAAGGCAGCGGTGGCGTCATGCCGCTGTGTCTTGGGCCGCTCTTTGGGGCCTGTGCATTGCCAGCGTCGTTGTTCTTTGGGGTATCACCTACGGTGCCCAAATCAGCTTGGCCCAGACGCTACGCTATCACTTCGTCTATTTTCCGGCCTTTGTTGGCGTCGTTGCGGTCGGGCTGGCCCACCGCTGGGCCGCGCCGCGCCGCTACAATCGAGCCCTGGTGGTGGTGGCGCTGCTGGTCAGCCTGGCCGGTGGCCTTACGGTGATCCACAATCTCGCCTATCAAAAGGTGCACCGCCCGGACCAGGTTGTTGCGGATATGGCAAAGGCGGCGACTCCCGAACGCCCACTGCTGCTGGCAATGTCCCACCAGTCCCACGGCCAAACAGGACGGCTGATGGCGATCGCCTGGGAGATGATGACCCATAGCCCAGATTTACTGGAGCGAGCTCAGTTTTTTCTGGACCCGCAGCCCTGTGTTAAGACAGGGGAGCAAAACTGCGGTGCCCCCAGCTATGAGCTACAGAAGGCTGTAGAGCTGTTGGAGGATGCAGATGTATGGCTGCTCAATTATGGGGGACGACCAACGCTGCGGGCTCAGGGCTGTCGCTACCGTGAGACAGAGCGGGTAGATGGGTATAAGTATTCGCATTATGCGTGCTAGCACCAGCAAATTCATTGGCCATGGGCTGTAATTGGCGTCAAGTTGCGCGATGATTTAAGCCCCGCTATCATAATGCTCCACCTGATTTCGCCCCTTCGCCTTCGCCAGATACAAGGCTGCATCCGCCTCCTGTAGAACAGCATCAATTGTTCTGCAGGAGTACACCATCCGAACCCCAATGCTGACGGTCACCGGCAGCTGGCCGTTCAACTGAACCGCTAAGCTTTCCACCCGTCGCCGCAGCATTTCAGCCGCAGACAATGTCTCAGACAATGGCGATCGCTGCAGCAGCACCACAAATTCCTCACCGCCAAACCGCCCCAATATTCCGTTATCCGTCAAGCTCGGCCAAAAATATTGGGATACAAGCCTCGTCCTTTCTACTGAATTGTGGGTCATGGGCCTGATCTTTAACTTAGAAATGACGCACCATTTTTCGTGCGATGGCGGCTTGTACTGTTGTCTGTATAAATCAACTTTATACGGTATAGTGTCTCCACTTGCTTCGGAAGCAGGTTCTCGAACGCGGCATCTTTTGTGACTTCCCCCTGAATATAAGGATCGTTATTATTTTTCAGCTCAGCTCTTCCCTGAAGCAAAACACAGCCATTACCCTGAACAAACAGCTCAGAAGTACTGATTTTGCTCCCGTCATACTGCTGGAACTTTATGGGCTTGGAGGGATTGAGCGTGCCGCGCCTCAAAAAAATTGAATTGGGGTGTAGTTCGCTTAACGTATTGGAAAATATCAAGTTTGCCCACCCATTACCGTAAAAGAGCGCAGAGCGAGGATTAGAGGCGCGACGCTCTAAGGCAACCACACATCCTTCATATTGAGTGTCGCCAAGCAGTCTTTCAATCTCTTCTAGCTGTCTTGAATGATAGGCAAAGCCTGAAGAGATTCTGTTATAAGATGCTCCATATTGGTAAATGCTTATGCTGATGCAAAGGGCGTATATCAGTATGCATAGAATGGGAGCTGAGTGTGGTATTCGGCGTCTATAAGCCTCGGTAGATTCGACCAAAACCACCATTAGCACCAGAAGAAAGCCGCACAGCCCTACCGCCGGAATAAGATATCGAGAATGACCATACTCATTGATGGCGATGAGTATTTGGATCCACATTAGAATGACTAGCCATATCATTAGCCAGCGCGATCGCCCACGCAACTTTGTAGACATCGTTTCCGAATGCTGGTCTTGCCTTAGCTGGTTTTCTCGGTTCAGCAGCGCAGTAAAGCCTGAAATGATGCACAGGATGCTGGC
>JBARYO010000353.1:0-3230 GCA_049647905.1 Elainellaceae cyanobacterium
GTGCCTTCAGCATCAGTAATCGACATTTCTGAGCGAAAGATGCCGGCTTGCCCTTTCAAGTCATCTAGGGGTTCCTCTGGGCCTTGCGTTCCTAAGGAGTAGACAACCAGCGTATAGGAGTTACCCGACAGGCAAGGAATATCGTCTGCAGTGCCACCCGCGCAGGCATCTCGCACATTTTGGGGAAACGGCTGCAGCCGCCAAAAGGCTAAAACAGGCGTCATATCGGCAGGTAGATCCAGTCCCCAAGTAGCCGTGCCAGAGCAACCCGAGGTTCCACCGCCCACAAGGCACTCGGCGTCATAGACAAAGACAGCCTGGCGCAGCTCAGACTCCATGAACGTGAGGGCCAGCTGCATATCGCGCTGGGTTTCAGTGCGATCGCTCTCCCGCTGGTCGGATTGGAGCGTCTCAACGGCAAGATACATCAGCCCGGCAATGATACCCGACGCCACGATAATAGTGACCAGTAGCTCAATTAGGGTAAACCCCTCATCAGAGGGCTGGGGCTGGTGTAGACGTCGGCGTAACGATGTGACGAAAGACATGGGCAAGGACCTTACAGCAACAGCATTGGTTACGGAGTAGTGCTAACGGGGGTGGGGCAGATACCAGCTAAATCTTGGTACTGGCACACGGAGTTATCGCGATCGCTACGCACAAAGTCGGAGTAGAGCACCGCTAGGGGCTGTTGTTGCTGATTCCCTAGACCTGTGGTGTAGCGCAGTGACGCCTCTTCTACCCCAAGTGCTCCCAAATTGTCCTCTGCCGCGATCGCGTAGACGCGCACACCCATGCGGAAGGACTCTAATTGGTTAGCCCCGTTGGTTCTAAAGCCCTCATCCCGAAATGTCTGCATGAAGTAATCTGCCTCGCCGTCGCCGTCAGTATCAACGGGAAGAGCTGTTTGGGCATTGGGCAAAGCTGCCCCCCCAAATGTGTCAAAGCTGCCGTTGACTGACTCCAATTGCCCGCTGAGGGCAGTTGGAGCAGGCGCAGCGTTGATGTCAACGACTTCTGGAGGCAAAGCTTGACCTTCAGTCGGGGCGACAGGATTATTGTCGACATCGAATCCGGCTGATTGCCGCCCCCGTTCTACCAACAGCCGTACGCGGTCAACCTCACCTTGGGCCACCTTGAGAGCCTGCTCAGAGCGCCGATTCTGTACCCGCGTTGCCGCTGAGATAAACAGCGGCGGCGTGATTAGTAGGCCAGTGATGCCGACAACGGCGATCGCAATCAAGCACTCTGCCAGGGTCAGACCCTGGTCGGTAGAGGCAGTGTGATTTTGGGCAAAGTGGCGTAGATAACCCATAGATCTCTCAGTGAATCGACAATCGTTTATTACGGGGCAGGACAGAAGCTGTTGTCACCTGCCACTTCACGGCAGAGCTGGGCAATATAGGGATCGTCCAGCGTTGGCTCACTGTAGAACTCGCTGCGAGCGGCATTGGACGAGGCAAACCGGCTGGCAATGGGCGCAGCCTGGACGTACTGCAGCGCCACGTCATACCCCCAAAGTCGCTCTGGCGGGTTGTAGTAGGGGAATCGGTCTCTATCCTCGGTTGGCTGCTCTCCCCGCTCCCAAACCTCTTGATCATAGGGGGCAGTTGCCGCCGTGCTGAAGTTGAGCTGAAAGAACGTTCCCGACATCGACAGGTCAACTTTATTTTGGCCTTTGCCCCAGTCTTCAATAAAGCGCGGAAAGTTGTGCAGGCCGCCGTAGGGCTGATTGTCCCGAGACGGAACTATGCCGCTAATGATGCTGAGGTTGACAATTTGCTCAGAGGCGGGACTAAGGGCGTTTTCTTCTTGGTTAAAGAAGTTTCCGTCGTATGGCAATCCGGTTGGAGTACCGTCGGCCTCGATCGGATTGCCATTCCGGTCCACAACAATGGGCGAGCCCTCATCATTAGGGTTCTGCCGCTGCCAGTCTCCTGGATTGGTGGTGGGGCGATTTTGGTTGAGGTAAGAGGTTCGGTTGACCCCATCGCAGCCATAGCTGCCCATGGTGGCCCCATCTAGTGAAGCGGCAGCATTTCCGCTCCCTGCCGTAGTGAAGCTGTCTTCTATACTGCCATCACAGAACTGGCGAGACAGAATAGTAACAGCATCAGCCAAGACCTCTGTAGGTCGCCAGTCATCGACGGCAGGATTGGCGAAGTTGTTGTTTAGAGTAGCGCGAGCATAGAAGTTGCCCCAATTTTCTTCGAGTAGCTCATCGAACTCTTCCAGTTGATTGATGATATCTGGGTCAACGTCGTCGACCTGCTGGTGCAAGTTGAATGGGCCTTTGATGTAGACGCTGTTATCGGATACGAGGGACATACCGATACCACCATCACCGTTTCGTTCGAGAGTGACGCCGTTGAATAGACGGAAGCCGTGGGGGCGGCGGTCTGGGTCAGCAATGAAGTCTACGGCTTTCATGCTGAAGCCTTTATTCAACAGACTCGGGTCAGTAGATGCGCTCAGGGCTTCTCCCTGAGCATTAGTCTGACAGTTTGCCGGGGTGAAAGCAGCAAAGCTAGAGCACTGCAATGCACTACCCGCTGGGCGGACGATGGCATCTTCTCTAACGGCGTCTTCACGAAAGGCAAAGACAATGCCGCTGAGAGGAAGCCAGGACTCGCCAGCGGCGGCGAAGTTGCTCGTTCGCAGCAGCTCAAGGTCAATGTCTAGGGCACGGACGTTCATGCGCTCGCGACCGTCGTAGAAGGCAGTGTCTTTGAATGGAACCCGCCAGGTTTGGACATCGATAGAACCGGTACCACAAGCTTCGTTAACACAGGTAATTAGGGCTGCGGTATTGGAGTTAGGGGTGGTGATTCCAGCTTCTGCTGCGCCGCTGATAGGTAGCGTCCAATCCTCTGTTGGACTAAGGCGAGGTTTCAATAAAACTGATGTCCCAATAAGGTTATTGAATGGCGTGCCGCCGGGGACAAGAGTCGGTGACGTCACCCTGTACGGCGTCCCTGGGTTCACGCTAGTAATATATGGCGTCAAGACGTCCCTAGTGTCGCCAGCCTCGCCAAAATCCAGCTCATCGGCGGGCGGGAGAAGGGCGTGCAGCACTGGGTATTTTGGAATATCCGCAGTAGCACAGAGGTTAGCTAATGGGGCAGGTAGCGAGCAAGCGTATGCTGGTCCGCCAATCTGAAACCCTAGACGGCGATCGCGGCTGACCTGCTCTTTGTTCACTATGACGCGAGCAACGGCGACCATATTGT
>JBARYO010000354.1:0-2003 GCA_049647905.1 Elainellaceae cyanobacterium
GTCTAGCCATCCTTTTGAAAAATTATCGGCAAGACATTAGAGCCTTTCCAACGTGCTCACATACCCAATCAGCTCCGGGAAAAACTGCTGAAACTGCGCATCCAGCGCTTGCTCGTGAGCAACAATCTCCTCCACCGAGCCACAAAGCGTATTTTGCCGCTTCAAGCGATGCGACAGCCGATCCAACGTTATCCCAACACCCGCCAGCGTTTGATAAGACATCAACCAGTCATCCCCAATCATCCGCTCAATGACGTAGCGGCAGGTCGGCGGCACCACAGCAGCAGACGGCTGCAGCAGCTGAGCCTCCAGCCCAGAATGCACCATCGAGATAAACCTATCCAAAGGGATATCGCTATACAATTGCCAATGACGACAGAGAAAGTAGTCATACCCCACATCCAAAATGATGCCTGCGAAGCGCCGCCGCTCAGGGCTAATGAGGCGCTTACTCTGGCGCACGTTTGGGTGGGCATCTGTGAACGTATCAATGGCGCGATGCCGCTTGACACCGCGAATCAACACCTCTCCCAGCTCCGCCTTAGGTGGTCCTTTGACAAAATCGCCCATCACATTGCCTAGCCAAGATTCTGGCGTAGGATGACTGAGAAACAGGTGGGCCAGAAAGTTCATCGGCGCGATCGCGAGGATGGGTTTAGACGCATGGTGCGGCGAGCCACCGGGAGGGAGACAAGTTCTCCAAGCGCTTCTTTCATCCTATCGGCTTCAATGCGCAGCGGTTTCAATGCGCAGCGGTTTCAATGCGCAGCGGTAAATAGCCCTTTGTTAGTAAATCCTCAGCACAATCCTCCGCCGCCTGATAACCTCGACTAAGATACGCCCACATCACAGCATGCAGCAGGATAATCAAACCAACGAGCCATCATTCCACGACAGCCTGCATTACGACAGATTTCGCCGCTGGCGTGACTACCTTCGTCCCCAGCCTGTGCTGGGGTATATCGGCTGTGTCGGGTACGGCAACTTTGGCGATGACCTATTGTTTGCCGCGATCGCCCGCCTGTTTTCGCAGCAGCTCATTGCCTACGATGGCGCGACCCAGCCCATCCACCGCGACCCCAAGTACCACCTGCGACGGCGGCTGCGCCTATACCGCCGGGTGATGAAGCCAGCGCTTTACGACGGTGTGCTGTTGGGAAGCGGCACCTTGATCAACCGCGATGCCTTACTGTCTCGGCTGCAAAAGGCCGTGGTGCGCTACCCCTGCGCCACCTTTGGCATTGGCGTTTGTGACCCACTGTTTTGGCAGCAGCATGATTCCACGGTGGACCACCGTCAACGGTTGGAAGCCTGGGCAACGACGCTCAAGTCAGCGCGCTATCTGAGCGTGCGGGGTCCAAAGTCAGCGCAGATTTTGCAGTCCTACGGCCTTGACCCTCAAGTGATTGGTGACCCGGTCTTGTCTAGTGCGATGCCCCGCACAGACTATCGACGCACCCGCAGAGTGGCTGTAACAGTCAACAACCATGACGCGCAGTGGGGTAACCAAGACACCATCAACCAAGCGGTGCAACGCCTCTGTTTTGCCCTCCATCGCCAGGGCTGGTGGGTGGAGGTTTTGGCCTTCAATGACGCCGATTTGGCGATCGCCACCCAAATTTCCGAGGCGCTCTCGAAGGTCTTTGATCGGCCTTTCCCCCGCCGTCTCGCTGGCGGCATTTCAAAGACGTTGGACTACATCAAGTCCTGTGACCTTGTGATTGGACAACATCTCGATGCTGCGGTTGCCGCCCACGCCTGTGGGGTGCCCACTATTTTACTCAGCTACGCGCCCGAGTGCGATGATTACATGGCGAGCATGGATCTGGAGCTGTTTACAGTCCGTACCGACGGGCTGGCCCCGACGGAGCAATGCATCGAGTCAATTCTGTCGCTGACAAGCTGGATTGGCGATCGCTACGGGGAACATTGCCAGCAGGTGCGGGATAAAGTTGAGCATTACCAGCAGGTACAGGCTGCCACAGCCGAAACAATTAGTCAGA
>JBARYO010000355.1:0-2213 GCA_049647905.1 Elainellaceae cyanobacterium
CATTAGTGCCATTACAACCAGTTACCCACCAAGACGTAAGCCGACCAGTAGGTGGGATGGCGGTAGTTGGGATTTTTGAGCAGCGATCGCTAGAGTTGATTATGGTCTTAGCGTGACCTTGCTTGGAAAGCGGAGACAATCTAGGTAAGGGAAGTCTAAAGAATCCTGGCAGTATTCTTCAAACAAGTATCGTTTCTCTTAGCTCCACTTTCATATTTCACCAGCGTGAGAAACGCCCTATGGCTCGTCGGGTACATCTTAAGGTTTACTGAACTTGTATCCTACACAACAAAATACGGTACGGTTTGTGAACTAATTGTGGGTTATAACCGACGCTGCAATAGTTTGCTCAATTGAGGTTCGAAACCGCTATGGATACCACTCAGCCTGCCTCTGGAATTGATCATCCAACGTTACAAGATGGAAGCCGTACTGGTGTCAGCGTTGACGCTATCAAGCGCTCATTTCTAGACAATTTGTTTTTTGTCCAGGGCAAGCCGGTTACTCTGGCTACGCAACATGACTATTACATGGCGCTGGCCTACCTGGTGCGCGATCGCATGCTGCAGCGGTGGAACAGTACCGCTGCAAGCTACACCCAGCAGCGATCGCGCACGGTGTGCTACCTGTCAGCAGAGTTTCTGATGGGGCCACATTTAGGCAACAACCTGATCAATATGGGAATTTATGCCCCGGTAAAGCAGGCTATCGAAGAGCTGGGGCTAGATTTCGATCAACTGCTGGCCCAGGAAGTTGAACCGGGATTGGGGAATGGAGGACTGGGGCGCTTGGCGGCCTGCTACCTGGACTCAATGGCATCCTTAGAAATTCCTTCCTTGGGCTACGGCATCCGCTACGAGTTCGGCATCTTCCAGCAAGACTTAAAGGATGGCTGGCAAGTGGAGCGCACCGACAAATGGCTGCGCTACGGCAACCCTTGGGAGATTGCCCGTCCTGAATGGGCACAGGCCATAAAATTTGGGGGCTATGTCGAGGCTTATACTGACAGCGGCAATCGCTATCGCGTTCGCTGGGTTCCGGAGCGGGAGGTATTGGGTATCCCCTATGACACGCCCATTTTGGGCTATCAAGTCAACACAGCGAATACTCTGCGGCTGTGGAAAGCCGAAGCCATTGAATCGTTTGACTTTGCCGTGTTTAACCAGGGTAACTACTATGGCGCAGTGGAAGAAAAGGTCTCCTCTGAAAATTTAACAAAGGTGCTCTACCCCAACGATGACACCGTTGCTGGTAAGCAGCTGCGCTTAGAGCAGCAGCATTTCTTTGTGTCTTGCTCCCTCAAAGACATGTTTCGGATTCTGAAAGGTCAAGATCTTCCCGTCGAGTCATTCCACAAAAAGTTTGCCATCCAGCTCAATGACACCCACCCGGCGATCGCTGCCGCTGAGCTGATGCGTTTGCTGCTAGACGAATACGACTTGGCCTGGGATTTGGCCTGGAGCGTAACCCAAAACGCCCTGGCCTACACCAATCACACTCTGATGCCCGAGGCGCTGGAAAAATGGCCGGTGAACCTATTTGGCCAACTGCTGCCGCGCCACTTGGAGATCATCTACGAAATCAACGCTCGGTTCTTGGACCTGGTGCGGATGAAGTTTCCGCAAGACTCGGAGCGGCTAGCGCGGATGTCGTTGATTGATGAAAGTGGCGATCGCTACGTGCGGATGGCAAATTTAGCCTGCGTCAGCAGCCATACTATCAATGGCGTGGCAGAGCTCCACAGCGAGTTGCTCAAGCAAACTGTGCTGAAGGACTTCTACGATCTATTCCCAGAGCGGTTCTGCAACAAGACCAATGGCGTAACCCCCCGGCGATGGATGGCGCTGAGTAATCCCCGCTTAACTGGGTTGATTTCTCGCCACATTGGCGACAGTTGGGTCAAGCATCTTGACGAGCTGAAGCAGCTCGAACCGCTGGTCAACGACAGCGGGTTTCGGGATGAGTGGCGTCAGATCAAGCAAGACGTCAAGCGCGATTTTGCCAGCCACATTCACAGCAAGATGGGCATTCTGGTAGACCCTACATCCTTATTTGACGTGCAGGTGAAGCGTATCCACGAGTACAAGCGCCAGCATCTCAACGCGCTCCACATCGTCACGCTCTACAGCCAGCTCAAGCAAAACCCGTCACTGCAAATCACGCCGCGTACCTTCATCTTTGCGGGGAAGGCTGCTCCGGGCTACCACATGGCC
>JBARYO010000356.1:0-7987 GCA_049647905.1 Elainellaceae cyanobacterium
CCGCTGTGGAACTCCACATCGTCTTGAGCCGCGTTGACCTGCCAGCCGTAGCCCATCAGCACAGTTGCAGTATCTGGTAGGGGGTAGGTCTCCAGCTGCCGCGCCTGGGCAACCTGACTAGCGCTGGGGGACCAATTGACGCCGGGGATAAAGACGACGTCGGAAACCTCCTGACAGCCATTGATCTCAAACAAAACATCGGCGCGTACCCCGTAGCGATCGCCCAAATCCTGCCAGGTCGTACCAGCAGTGGGACGAGTCACAACGCCGTTGTAGGGGGGAATGAGCAGCGTTGCGCCTGGGGCAGGAGCTTCAGTGACCAATTCAGGATTGAGCCCAATCAGCGTCGACGGCAGCAAGGTATATTCTCTAGCGATCGCGTCGACGGTCTCCCCTGCTGTGACAGAATGCTCCGTCAGGCGGGACAGCACTGGGGCGGGACAGCCGGTAGCGCTAGAATTCTGCTCAGCGCTGGGTTCAGCTGCCACTGCGGCCAAGGGAAGCAAGAGACTAGCGGCAGCGGCGTACAGTCCCCATTGGGCCATCGCACGAGCGCTTGTCATCAAGGTAGTCATAGCGGTCAACGAATAGTCAGAAACGGGCAAGCGATAAGACATAAGGTCAGTCAAGGCAGCGAAACGGACTTAATCTCCTAATCCGATTTTAGTAAGCCCCGATCCGGAGCATTTATTCGCCTAAGTCGTCTCACTACCGTGCCATCTGGAGTCGTGCCATTTGGGGTCGTGCCATCTGGGGTTGAAGACTTGAGGCTGCGAATAGCTGAGTTCAAACGGCAGCCACTACGGAACCTAAGGAGAAACTAGACCACTTCCAGAGTAGCTCAGCTACACTGAGAGTAAATAAGGGCGCTGCTCAATACATACCATTTAGGACTGTCGTTTCAAGCCATGGGCATTTTTTCAAACCGGCTGCAGGTCTTGACCGCCTTTTTGATTGGCGGTAGCATCGGCTGGGTTATTAGCCAAACTAGCCCTCAACAACCGCAGCAGGCTGAGCGATCGCAGCCATTGGCACCACCGGCAGCGTCCTTGGCCACCAGCCCAAGCAACCTTTTACAGCTCCCTGCATCTGAGACCAGCAACCACGCCAACTTCATCGCCGCAGCGGTGGAGCAGGTTGGGCCAGCCGTGGTGCGCATCGATTCGGCGCGCACCGTTTCCAATCAGCTGCCCGATGCCTTTCAAAATCCTTTGTTCCGCCGCTTCTTCGGCGATGAAGCACCCTCATCGGAACGGGTTGAGCGGGGTACTGGTTCCGGCCTAATCCTCAGCACAGACGGCAAGGTGATTACAAACGCCCATGTGGTAGACAATGCTGATAGTGTCGAAGTGACGCTGAAGGATGGACGCACGTTTGAAGGGCGGGTCATGGGCACCGATCCCGTCACCGACGTCGCCGCAATCAGAATTGAGGCTGATAGTCTGCCCGCTGTGACCCTGGGCAACTCTGATAGCCTCGTACCGGGACAGTGGGCGATCGCCATTGGCAACCCCCTCGGGCTCGACAACACCGTCACCGCTGGCATCATCAGTGCCCTAGAGCGATCAAGTTCCCAAGTTGGGATTCCCAACAAACGGGTTCAGTTTATTCAAACCGACGCCGCCATCAACCCTGGCAACTCCGGTGGCCCGCTGCTCAACGACATGGGGGAAGTGATTGGCATCAACACCGCTATTCGCGCAGATGCCCAGGGTCTGGGGTTTGCCATTCCCATTGACACCGCCTCACGCATTGCCGAGGAGCTATTCTCCACTGGGGAGGTTCAACACCCCTACATCGGCATTCAAATGATTGAACTCTCTGCCGATGGCAAGGAGCGCTTCAATGAAGAAAACCCCTGGGGGCTTAAAATTAACGCAGAGTCGGGGGTGTTGGTGCTGCGCATTATGCCCGATACCCCAGCGAACGTCGCTGACATGCGCGTTGGAGATGTGATCCTGTCCATCGACGGGGTTGCAGTATCGACGGCGCAGGATGTGCAAAATCAGGTGGAAGCTAGCGATATCGGCAAACCCCTCAAAATCGAGATCGACCGCGAAGGTGAGCCGATTACAATCGAGCTTCGACCTACCACATTGCCCAACTAGGCCCAAGCTAGGGCTCGCTCTAGATCCTCTAGCCGCCTATCAGTCGTCAGTGTCGCAGGACCGACGGCGATCGCGCTTCAGCGAAGACATTGACCCCATAACGCCGTCCTCAAGCTCCATGCGCTGCTCCATCCGCCGCAGAAAATAGCCCGTCATCATGGCTGAAGCCAGCAGGCTAGCGAGATTTTCTTTGTCCGTTGTGACCTGCATGTTGAATGCCTCATTTGGGAGGACGCCAACGAGACCCTGAACGTTCTGAGAAACAATCTGCTTGACGTCTGATGTGACCGTCTTGGCGACACGCGCTAGGACATCCGGCGACTGGTGCTGCAAATACTGCAGCAGCTGGTTTGCCTGATTCTCATCATCAGCGTCCTCAAAGAAGCTGGCGCTATTGGAGTGAAAAACCATGAGTGCCTGTTTTGTCTACATTCCTACTATTGTTACACCTATATAGACGAGTCTGCCCACCCCATCAGAAATGAAGATGGTGACTCCATGATTTTTTTACAGTCAAATTCTATGCCGGACGGTCAAATGGGGCTGGCAGTTTGTCAACTTGAAAGTATTGGTAGAAACGCGCTGTGACCTGTAGCCAGAAGGAACGACCATCAGACTGGCGGCGCTTGCGTACCAGCCCTAGGCTAACTAGCTCCTGCACATGCTGATAGGCCCCTGACCCCCGCAAGTCAATTAAATCCGTCTGCACAATCGGGCCGTTGAGGGCGATCGCCGCTAGGGTGCGGAGCGCCCCTACCCCAAGGTCCACCGGCACCAGGGTTTCCACCAGGGTTTGGTACGTCTCCCGCAGCTGCAAACAGTACCCCGAGCCAGTTTTCGCCACTTCTAGTGCACCCGGCTGCTGGGCGTAGCGATCCAGCAGCTCGGTCAGTCCAGCCTTGGCCTGGATGCGATCGCATCCAGCATATTCTGCAATTTGCGCCACGGAAAGGGGCTGGCCTTTTAGGTACAAAATTGCCTCAATTGTGTCTGCAAGCGCCATGGCCTATGAAGTCTCTGTAAAGATATCGCGGTCTTCTAATCGAGGTTATGTCCCGTTAGCTCCACAAAGATATCTTCTAAGTTGGACGCCCGCACCATCCGGCCCGACTTTTCTGGCTGCTGGGCCAAGTACTGCTCTGCCTCTGCCACGGTGGGAAAGAACTGGTACGTCCAGCGATCGCCATTTTGCGTCATCAGCAGACCTTCACCATGGCTCTGCTTGAGTTCGGCCAGCGTCCCCATCTCAATCAGCTTGCCGCTATCCATGATGCCAATGCGATCGCAGAGGTACTCTACTTCCTCCATGTAGTGGGTGGTGAGCAGCATGGTCATGCCCTGCTGATTTAACCCACGGATAATTTCCCACAGCCGTCGCCGCGTCTGCGGGTCAAGGCCCACCGTAGGCTCATCCAAGAACAGGATTTCAGGCTCATGCAGCAGCGCACGGGCAATCTGCAGCCGCCGCTGCATGCCGCCCGATAGGGTCTTAACCAAATCATCCCGCCGCTCCGTCAGCCCCACAAAGTCTAGCCAGCGGCCAATCTCTTGCCGCCGCTTGGGGTGAGGGATATGGTGCATTCGCCCATGGAATTCCATGTTTTGCCACACCGTCAGGTCACCGTCCACGCTGGTCTGCTGCAGCACCACGCCGATCTTCTGCCTGACGCCCAAAGGCTGACGCACGACGTCATAGCCCGCCACCACCATGTCCCCCTGGGTCGGCTCCGTCAGCGTCGTGAGCATGCGGATTGTGGTGGACTTACCTGCCCCATTGGGACCGAGCAGCCCAAAAATCTCACCAGGTCTGATGGTCAGCGACAGATCATCTACAACAGAAACATTGTTGTAGACCTTATGCACATTTTGCAGACAGACGGCCTTCATCACCGCCTCACCCGTCTCTGCCTGATCCGTTGGTACAGCCATCGTCAAAACCCCGTGAGTCAGTAACTCACAACTCAGTAACACTATGAGCATTACGGTAACACGCTGGGTATTTCACAGGCCGTCGAGCTGTGGAGCAGCAGGACAAAGCATATGAGGACAGGCCAATAGACTGCTAGCCCGTTGACATCCGCTGACGCGATCGCCACAGCGTCAGAAACTGCTCTCTAGGAGGGCATTGATGCTCTAGATAGAGCACCGATAACACCAGCGATAAGCGCCAGACGAGCCACAAATTACCGCCTGGTGAGGAGAGGATTTTGTGGCTAGAGCGTAATCCAGGAAAGGGGTTACCGCCTACTGAAGAAAAGAAGCTTGTCGTACTGCTAGGAGGAGTTGGCGCGGTTGATGCACTATCAAGTGATGCTTCAACACCAGGCTCAAAATTAGAAGTAGTTTGATATTCTTCAATTTCTCCAGAAACGCCACACTCTGCCGAAGTACTTAGGTAATCAGGATGCCACAGCTTCTTATGCCTATAGAGTGACCCCCCGCCAATGCCATAGGCCAGTAAAGCTTTGAAACGAGCCGTAGCTGTTCCTGGTAGGCCCACTCGAATCAGGTCAACTACAGCGGCCTGAATCTTCGCTGATGTTTTAGCGAACTGCTCTTGATTCCAGTCCCGGCGGATCACTTCGGGCTCTACAGATTTCTGATTGAAGCCATAAGGATAGTACTTACTGGCTTCAACACATCTGGTCCACTCTTCTGCCCGCTGCTCAATTTCATGACGATGCTGACACCATTCTTCGTAGCCCGGTAGCGCCTTTGCGATCGCCACAATAGCGTCTGTCAACGCCTGTCCCGACAGTGGCTCTCCGCTAGACAAGACATGGCCAAAGACATAGGAGCGTAGGGCTATTCGGCCCAAAAGATGATTAGTTTGAGATGGCCCAGTCCACCCCGGCTCAATATCAGCGTTGAGGTCGTTGAGAAACTTATTTGCTTTTCCTGAAACAATGTACTGCCGCCGCTGGCGCTTAAGAATCTGACGCAGTCCAGCTGCCGTAACGTCATTTTGGGCCCTGCATTGCTGCCACTGGTCCACAAACTGTTCTGGGCTGGTCCAGATTGGGTGAAAGCCATCGTTGAGTAAATAGCTTCCTGTTTGCAGCGGCAGGCGATGACCATTGAATAGGGGCGTGGTGCTGACCTGAAAATCACCAGAATACAGACGAGGATTGGGAAATAATTCGAGCTGCCCCGCCACGAGAGTTAAGCCTGCCTGCTGCAAGCACCCCTTCATGGCCTGAGCCAGTCGCTGCGATGACTGAATCTCTTCAAAAGGAAAATATAGGTGCAAGCCACCGCTATAGCTAGAGGTGCAGGCAATGTAGGACACCAAGCCCAGCGGCTCTAACGCGCCAAGAATCTGATTAATGCCTTGGGAATCATGCTGGGGATGATAGTGACTGCCGCTGTCGATATCGAGCAAGGCATAGCAGGTGGTTGGACCAAATCGGACCCCAAAGAGGCGATCGCCCTGCTGGATGAGGCGATCGCTCAGGGGATAGCGGTGTTCGGTTTTCCAGGCGGGGCGACGGTTGGGAGCGGGATGCTCGGCATGTAAGAAGTCGTATCGATGCGGGAACAGGGACAAAAAGTCACTGCTCTCTTTCACATAGGTGCTGGTAGTGGCGACGGCACCGTTAATACGACCTGCTCCTTTGCAAACGTATGGGACGAATAAGGCGTCACCATTGTCACAAAGGGGGTTGTCTTCTTAGGGCTGTGCGCTTTTTACTTACTAGTTAAGTTGTCTCATAACGCTAAATCCCTAACTGGATTTGAATTGTGGGATCTTTGAAGTGATGGGATCAAGACAGAGAGGTGAGTTGATACAGGGCGCTGGTGACGGTGGTGGGAGCAAGTTGTCTTATGCTGCGATCGCCCAGCGCACAAGGTTCACAGTGCTAATTTCACTAGAAATTTGAATGAGACAGCTTGCCCAGTTTTTGCCATAGTCTTGGAATCGAAGATGCGATTACGCACGTTGGGAGCCTCAGCAGCGCCGTCCCATGCCGATAACCAGGTGATGGGATACGGGTGTTATAGTCTCACCAGTGCCGACATCCTGCAGCGGTGAAAATGCTCTTAAGCTGCAGAAGGCTAATGTCTAAATCTATCTGGTAAATGAGGCTAACAGCAGCTGGTAGCAACCCTCTAGCAGAGCCGTAAGTGATGGGATAGGGATACCGTTGTCTCGAATTGTCTTACGACTCCACCAAGCTATTCGGTGATGCAACACGGACCATTCTGTCTCACAGAAAGACAATTTGATCATGAGAGAAAACAGGGCTTAAATCTTCTTGCCATGGGGGATCTACTCTCTTGCCTCTGACCTAAGTGAGCTAATACGGACAGATTTGTCTCAGGCAATTTTGGCATCAGCTCAAAGACAAGACATTCACAGACGATGCCGCTTGGGATGAGGGAAGCTAAACTGTCTTCTGATGTCTCAACCGTCCTGACCACCAGACCCATGGCCCAGCCCTCCCCCCAGCAGCGCATTGTCGAGCTGCGATCGCTCTTACAAACGGCAAGCTACGCCTATTACAGCCTCGACGCCCCCATCATGGAGGATGGCGTGTATGACCAGCTGTATCGGGAGCTAGAGGCACTGGAGGCAGCCCACCCCAATCTCATCACCCCCGATAGCCCTACCCAGCGCGTAGGCGACACCCCCGCCGCACAGTTTGTCTCAGTACGCCACCGCATCCCGCTGTATAGCTTAGAGAACGCCTTTAATTTGGAGGAACTGCAAGCCTGGGGCGAGCGCTGGCGACGGATCACTGACGCCGATGCTGTGGAATACGTCTGCGAACTGAAGATCGACGGATCAGCGATCGCCCTCACCTACGAAGACGGGGTGCTGGTACGGGGGGCCACGCGTGGGGACGGGGTCACTGGGGAAGACATTACCCAAAACGTGCGCACTATCCGGTCCATTCCCCTCCGTCTCAATGTGGCAGAGCCACCGCCAGCCCTAGAAGTGCGGGGGGAAGCCTTTCTGCCGCTGGAGGTGTTTGAGCAGATAAACCTAGAGCGACGAGAGGCCGATGAGCCCCCGTTTGCCAACCCCCGCAATGCTGCCGCCGGGACGCTGCGCCAGCTCGATTCTCGGGTGGCGGCGCGGCGACGGCTAGACTTTTTTGCCTACAGCATCTACGCGCCGGAGGGAGGGGTAGCGCTGTCATCTCAAGAGATGGCCCTCCAAACGCTGCAGGACTTTGGGTTTCGCGTCAACCCCAACCACCAAACCTGCCGGAGCCTAGATGCGGTGATGGCCTATTACGACACCTGGGCTACCCAGCGGCTAAACCTGGGATACCTCACTGATGGCATGGTGGTGAAGCTGAACGGCTTCCGACTGCAGGAGGAACTGGGCTTTACCCAAAAGTTTCCCCGCTGGGCGATCGCCCTCAAATATCCGGCGGAGGAAGCGCCCACGGTCGTAGAGCGTATCAGCGTCAACGTGGGGCGGACGGGAGCCATCACCCCCTTGGCGGAGCTGCAGCCAGTGCACCTAGCGGGGACGACGGTGTCGCGGGCGACGCTGCATAATCAAGACCATATTGCCGAACTGGACGTGCGGGTGGGGGACACGGTGGTAGTGCGCAAGGCGGGGGAGATTATCCCGGAGATTGTGAGGGTGCTGCCAGAGCTGCGGCCTGACGGAACCCGGCCGTTTACCCTGCCCAGCCACTGCCCCGAATGCGGTCAGCCGGTGGTCGACCCGGAGGACGAGGCCGTAGTGCGCTGCATCAATGCCTCCTGCCCTGCCATCTTGAAGGGGGCGCTGGTGCATTGGGCCAGCCGGGGGGCGCTGGATATTGACGGACTGGGGGAGCGGTGGATTGAGCAGTTGGTGGGGTTGGGTCTGGTGCAAACGGTGGCGGATTTGTACGACCTTACCTTTGAGTCGCTGGTGG
>JBARYO010000357.1:0-2823 GCA_049647905.1 Elainellaceae cyanobacterium
AATCAGTATGGACCTCACGGGCAATATCTAAAACGTTGCCCAAGTCGCCCTCACCACCGCAATGCACAGGTGCAAGGCTATATAGATAGCCAGTCCGAAAATCACTCATAGCTTTTTAGCGTCCCCACAACAGTTTTCCGTAATTCAACTTCTCAAACGTCGATAGCCAAGGCCCCCCCTGCTCCGGCAGCAGCGCGGCCTGCTCCGGCAATGCTTTGAACGAAAAGACTGACCCTGGTGGGACAAAGGCCCGCTGCGGAATATAGGCCACATCATCCGGCTCCCGGTCAATCGCTTTATCTTCTGCGCTACGGGCAATCTTGGAGATGCCGCCCCACAGCAGCGCCCGGTCCACAGCGCACCCTGCCAAAGCCTCCCGCCACGCCTGGGGGTAGCTGGCATAGACCGGCGCATCTTCTCTGGCCTGAGCCAGTCCTGGCGTTAGCAAATAGGCCCGCTTGCGGCGCTCATCTGGCTGCAGATACGTACTCAGCGCCGCCCAATCCGGCGGCTCTGAAATTGCCTGCACCAGCGCCCGGTGCCCCTCACCGCCTAATCGCACAACGCCTTCATCAGGAAGGGGCGTACCGCCATCTAAGCGCGCTACAAATCGCCACCCCGACGCTAGCCGTACCGCAACCTCCGTAAAATAGCCATCAGCATCAAGCACCTGCCGCCTATCCTGCTCCATTTGGATATGGGGCAAGACCTGCAGTTTCCATGGGTCATCGCGAAATAGCGGCGCATCCTTGGAAAAATCTTCAGGCTTCCAGCGCTCTTCCTGTCGCTGCAGATAATCGTTTAAGTAGCTTGCCCGCATCCAGGGCAAGGGGTATCCAATCCGCTTACCGGCTGCGTCGCTGTGCAGCGCTTGAGACACCACCAAAGGGGCAGGCGGCGCAGGGTAGCTAGCGTCAAACGCTAAATGACGCCATGCCTCATCGCTTGACGCGGGCTGCAGCCGCCGCACCGCCTCCCAGCGATCGCTCGCGGTCTTGGCCCCAACACCTTTTGGGTAAACGCACACCAAGTCCTTCGGCGTTGGTAGCCAGAGATTACCTGACGAGTCACAGAGAAATGGGCCGAGAAATTCGAGGTCGCGGCTAGCTCGCATGGCGCGAGTGGTGCGCCGCTCTCCTAAAGATCGCAGGGCGTGGAATACCGTGATGGGCATGGGCGGGAACAGTCCCTTGGCCCAGGAGCCCTCGCTGGGGCTAAAGGGGCGCGAATCTCGAAATAGCAGTACATCTAGCGGTGTGATTCGATACCAGCTCAAGGGGTCACCTCCTGCCGCACTGGCTCAGCCCAAGCCTGCCGCTGAGCCATCTTATCGACCCAAAAGGCGCTGAAGCGCAGCAGGGCGCTGAGGTCTTCGGGGCGCGTGCCCACAGGCGGACCATCATCCGAGGAAGCTGACGCAATCGCCTCCTTGGCCCAGTCTTCCCAGTCTATGAGCCATTGCTTTAGCCTGGCGCAAAACTGCTCAAAATCAAAGCTATGGCGGCGGCTGTCGTCGCGATTGTTGGCAATGACGACTGCCGCTTCAGCAAATAGATAATAGCTGGGCGTGATGCAGGCCCGCTTTGGCAGCTCCTCCGCCAGGCGGTAGAGTAGTGGGCTCAGCGCTTCGCCGCCGCTTTTGACGAGCTGCCACCAATCTTCTAGCAGGTGGCCTTTCATCGTGGCCTCTAAGACGTTGCCGCCGCCATAGATCACCCGAAAACAAAGCCCGTCTTTGCGGGGCATGGCCTTGGCCACTTTCTCTGCATCCCACAGGCTCTCTAGCACCGTTGGCAGCGGTACGGTCTTATAGGCGATCACAATACCCAGGCTCATCGTCGCCCCGTTGCCCATGGTGAAATGGGGGCGCGGGGGCAAAACGGTAGACTCTTCGCCGTCTCGAAATCTTGGCGTCCAATACCCGCCTGAATCCTCAAACCACACTACTGGGTCATTATGGGTGTCTGGGCCAATGTCTCTGTAGGGGTCATAGCCACCGCACCAAGCCGCCCGCAGCGATCGCAGATACCCTGCTAGATCTTCTAGGGGCAGCACCGCCATCACATCGTCACCACCGCTGTAGATTACGCGTCCGCAGTAGCGCTTTTCGGTGAGGTAGGGCACGATGCGATTCGAGAAATCCAGCAGCGCCCGGTTGAGGCCAATGTGGGTGGCCGGCCCCATTCGTTTTTGAGTATTCGTCAATAGATTTTCAAAAGCCGCTTGGTCAAAGCCATCTGCCCCGTCATCAACAGCCTCAGCCGATACATATTTACCGTAGGGCTGCAGCTTCTCCCCCGAGATATAGCTGCCCATCCCATCCCCATCCCCCAGCACGATGACCCACCAATCACCGGGGCTGCCCTCACCAAACTTGGCTGCTTTGTGGGCGACGTCAATGGCGCTCCGCAGCGCCGCAACTTCGCTCTGCTGGCCATCACCAGCGTTCTTGCTCAGGTTCATCTCGTCGGCCAACCACTTGCTGGAGAACATAACGCCGTTGTAATCTTGCCCGCTTTGACCGTTTGGATTAAGCGCAGCGTCAGCCCTCAAAACCTGCGTAGGGCGGCCCCGGGTGCGGGCACCGAAGGCGTTTCTTTGGTCGCGATCGCTAAAGTTATCTCGAATTTGCGATCGCAGCGCCTCCCAGTAGGTTTTTAGCCGCGAGGGGGAGTGGCGGCAAGATTCGTACATAAACCGAGCTGCGGCAATGGAGCTGAGGTTTGGAAAGCGGATGAGCTTTTCGTAGTCGATTGCCGCTGGCTCATCGCCTTGAATATCTAACCCCGGTCTGTCTTCGCTGCTCACCGGAGCCGCTTCTTC
>JBARYO010000358.1:0-2483 GCA_049647905.1 Elainellaceae cyanobacterium
ACCCTGCTGCGGGCCAGCGACGTTCACCCAGAAGACAGCTTTCTCCCTGACTTAGAAACGACGCTGAAAGACCCCACCTGGGGCTGGAGCCAGCTTTCTAACCAGCCGCTAGAGTTTCATAGGGTTCCCGGAAATCATTTCACCATGATGACCGACCCCCACGTCTCAGCGCTGGCCCAGCAGCTGAGACGTGGCTTAGCGGTCACCCAAACCAAGTTGATAGGCAAATGAATACGGAAGACAAAGTACAGTGGGTTTACGATTCCCAGAATAACCAAGAGCTCGCTCAGCGCTACAATCAGTGGTCTACCGCGTACGAAGATGACCTGGTGAGCGTGTTTGGTCGCCCCAGCCGCGAGCCCATTGTCGACCTGACGCTCAAGTACGTCTCTAAAAATGCTCATATTTTAGACGCTGGGGCGGGCACGGGTACGCTGGGGCAATGGCTACATGACGAGGGCTACCGCAATCTAGTCGGCATTGACCTCTCTGAGGGAATGCTCGCCGAGGCTCAGAAGAAGGCGGTTTACGCCGAGCTGCGTCAAATGACCCTGGGTGGACCCTTGGGCTTTTCCACGGATGCGTTTGATGCGGTAACTGCCTGCGGTGTGTTTACCTATGGTCACGCGCCCAGCCGCTCGTTTGATGAACTGATTCGGGTCACCAAACCAGGGGGACATATCGTTTTTACCCTGCGTCCTGATTTTTATGAAAGCAGCGACTTCAAAGCCAAGATGGCGGACTTGGAAGCGCAGGAAAAGTGGATATTAATAGAACAGGGCGATGAGTATCCAGCCGAACCAAAAGGACAGCCTGACCTGTATTTGCAAACCTGGGTCTATCGGGTTGAGACAGGTTTGCCGAGCTGACGGAAGAGATGACGATAAAATCTGAGAGACGAGCGTTGAACCCCAAGGAAGAAATTCTATGCCTTCCCCTTTTCCAGGGATGAACCCCTACCTAGAACATCCAGAGCTCTGGCCAGGAGTCCATCACTGGCTGATCATCGAACTTGCGAGGTTTCTTTCTCCTCAGCTGCGTCCTAAATATAGGGTTGCCGTGGAGGTGCGCCTGTATGAAACCGTTGGCGGGCAATCCTTACTCGTTGGCATTCCAGATTTAACGGTGAAAGGGGCGCAGGCTGGGGCTCAAGAGGTGACAACCAATGTTGCAGTTGCGCCACCCCCGACTCAGCCTCAGACCGTAGAAGTTCCCGTACCCGAAATGGTCAAGCAGGGCTATCTAGAAGTGAGAGAGGTCGCTACCAATGATGTTGTAACCGCCATTGAAATACTCTCTCCAATAAACAAGCGTCCTGGAGAAGGGCGTCAGCAATATGAGAGTAAGCGAAGCAAAATACTCGGTAGTTCGACGCACTTTGTGGAAATTGATTTGCTGCGCAGAGGACAGCCTATGCCGGTTTATCACAATACTATTCAAGCGCACTATCGAATTTTAGTGAGTCGAGGGTATCGTCGCCCTCAAGCTGATTTATATACGTTTAAATTACAAGACCCCATTCCTGTATTCCCCTTACCGCTGAAGTCGGGAGATACGGAGCCACTAGTAGACTTACAGCTGCTGTTGAGTAACCTCTACGATGAGGCCAGCTATGACTTGGCGATAGACTATGCCCAAGATCCAATACCGCAATTGTCAGAAGAGGAACAGAGTTGGGCCAGTACGATTTTGACAGCGCAGCAGTTGCGATCGCCATAGTAAGCCGCGCGATCGCCCAATTTATCCTGAAAAAAGCACGCCTTTCACTAATCAATGATAACGACTGCCCCTAGCCTACAACGCTCAAACGAGCTGCCCCTATCCAAGCACTACCGACAGGTTCGCCAGCTCAGCGAAAACGCCTGCCAGCCCCTCGAAATTGAAGACTACGTTGTTCAAAGCATGCCAGGTGCCAGCCCGCTCAAATGGCATTTGGCCCATACCTCCTGGTTTTTCGAGACCTTTGTCCTAGTGCCTCACCTCAAAAGCTACAGCGTTTTCCATCCCAAATACGACTACCTGCTGAATTCCTACTATGAGTCAATGGGAGAGCGGATTCCGTCTGACCAGCGAGGAACATTGTCCCGCCCTACAGTGGCAGAGGTGTATCGCTATCGCGCCTATGTCGATGATGCGATGCAGGCATTAATTACCGCAGAAGCTGGCAATTCAGAGCTAGAATCGCTGATTGTTTTGGGCCTCAACCATGAGCAGCAGCATCAGGAGTTTTTGTTCACCAACATCAAGCATATCTTTGGCAGCAATCCGCTACGCCCCGTCTACAAAGACGACCTGCCAGCCCCTAACACCGCAGCCATTGGGAGCGCGGATTGGTTAGACCATCCCGCGCAGCTGTATAAAATCGGCTACGAGGGGGAGGGCTTCTGCTTCGATAATGAGCAGCCTCGCCACAGCGTCTATCTCCATGACTATCAACTGGCGTCTCGCCTTGTCACCAACGGGGAATATCTGGAATTTGTAGA
>JBARYO010000359.1:0-1518 GCA_049647905.1 Elainellaceae cyanobacterium
GGCCATGGTGAGTACCTCTTGGGAAAAGTGCGTGGGAATCTGCCGCTGATGCAGAAATAGATTCTCGTGGCGGCTCCAAATCCCTAAGTCAACCAGCAGTTCAAACGCACCCGAGGCAGTTTTGGGCCGATCTAGTGCGTCCAATGCATCTATTGCAGGTGCCGTATGTGATGCTCCCTCTCCTAGCGCCGCTAAGCGCTCCAAACTATCGATATGGTGGCGATCGCTAGACTGCAGCTCAGCGTGGCCAATTTGTCCCTCAAGGAGCTGCTTGAGGCGACCCAAAAACGCCTCCCACTCAGCCGCTTTCTTGGCCTCCATATTCATCTGGTGACAAATATCGGCCACTTGAGACGCAGAGCGGGGCTCGTAGCGATCGCCCTTCTGCTTAAAGTAAACCTTATCTTCCGACAATAAAACGTGCGCCGTGTAGCAAAGTTCGGGGCGATCGCTCGAAAACAAAAGCTCAGCCAACTCGCGTACCGTAGCCGTCTCACCCTCTGGACCCAGTAGCTCCCAGACTACCTCAAGTCCAGATGGGTCATGGTGCGCCTCCACCTGCTGCAAAAACTCCGGCAGTTCTGCAGGCAAATAATGCCCACCGATAGTGTAGGTGACTTGACGCGGCTGTACGGTGTGAGATTGGCCCTGCTGGTCAACCACAACCCAATTTTTCTTTCCATCAGGACGGTCGGCAATCCCCAAACGGCGACTGCCTTGATGCCGAAACTCAACTAGAGTGCCCTTCTCCATAGCTTGCAAAGCGCGTAACAGTACCTGAGACATGCCGTCGGAGCGAAGACTGCCACGCTAGACGGCTACATCATGCTCGCACTTAAGTAAATCACACTCAAGTCCCTTGCTGAAACGCCGCGCTGAATAAAACAGCAAGCAAATCGTTGCCCAGGGCAAGACGGCTTTAACCTTCTCGGTTCACGAAAGGCAAGAGGGCGACCAGGCGCGCGCGCTTGATAGCAAAGGTTAAATCTCGCTGCTGCTTGGCCGTTAGACCTGTGATTCGCCGGGGCAAGATCTTGCCTCGATCAGTGATGAACTTTCGCAGTAGCTCCACATCCTTGTAGTCGATGGGATCTTTAGGGCTGATGGGAGAAACGCGGCGGCGATAATAGCTCATGGATGGTAATGAAGTAAACCTATAGGGTAAACGAAACTAGACTTTTTTGAAAAAACGCTGGCTTAGGCTGTTGAATTTTGAGACATCGCTGTCGTAGGACAGGCTGATAGTGATGCCCGTAGGTGAGGCAAGAAGCAGATAATTGCTGCTCATCTTGCGTCAACATCTACTTGATTTCTTTGTGCACAGTATGGCTATTGCAGTGCGTGCAGAATTTCTTCAGCTCAATCCGCCCTGTTGTATTGCGACGATTTTTCGTCGTCGTATAGCGCGATACCCCAGCGGATCGCTTGTTGCTGTTAGAGCGGCACTCGGTACACTCTAACGTAATGACAATTCGAACACCTTTGGCCATGGTAATTCCGACAATGCTTATGTGACAC
>JBARYO010000360.1:0-3688 GCA_049647905.1 Elainellaceae cyanobacterium
CGCGAAAGGCGCCACAGACGTTGTCACCACCGACTGCGACGCCACAATCGCCCCATCACCGATTTCTACTCCCGGCATTACCGTTGCCCCGTAGCCAATCCAGACATCGTTTCCAACGACAGTATCGCCCTTATTGGGCCAGCTATCCGGCATCGCCGTCTCCCAGCCCTGGCCAAAGACCGGGAAAGGATAGTTCGTGAACCAGTCGGTACGGTGATTGCCGCCGTTCATAATGAACGTCACGCCGGAGGCAATACAGCAAAATTTACCGATGATCAGCTTATCGCCAACAAAGTCGAAGTGGTACAGGACATTACGCTCAAAGTCTTCTGGCCGATCGGCGTCATCGTAATAGGTATAATCTCCAACGAGGATGTTTGGGTTGGTGACAACCGCCTTTAAATAGACGAGCCGCGTTTGTCCAGTTATGGGGTGTTTTGTCTCTGGAGAAGGGCCATAGGCCATAGGACGGATCTCGCTGCGATCGCAGCAAACGTCTGGAGGGAACAGGAGAGGCGATCGCTTGGACGGCGAAGTCACCAGCGACGTAGCCCCATGACGCAAAAAAAGCGGGAGATAAGCTCTCCCGCTTTTCATTGTATTAAGCCATGACTTGCTTAGGCTAGCCCAAGTCCGATTTTACTCAGCCCCTTGGGGAAGTAGCTCACGCTCTTCTCCAGGCCGAATCGTGACCTTGCCATCCTCATCCACATCCACGAGGGCGGAGTCGCCATCGCTGACGCGGCCCGACAGAATTTCCTCAGCAAGTGAGTCTTCTAGCAGACGCATAATGGCTCGGCGCAGGGGACGTGCCCCGTAGCTGGGGTTGTAGCCCTCCTCCACCAAGCGATCTTTGAATCGCTCAGTGACCTGGAGTTCAATACCCTGCTCCATTAGCCGGTTAAAGACTTCCTTCAAGAGAATATCTGAAATCTCTTTGACCTCGTCCTTCGTCAGCTGACGGAAGACGATAATTTCGTCTAGTCGGTTGAGGAACTCGGGGCGGAAGTACTGCTTCAGCTCCTCGTTCACTAGGGAGCGGATACGAGTATACTGCGCGTCAGCCTGATTTTCAGAGCCGAACTCAAAGCCCAGACCGGTACCCCCTTTCTCGATCACCTTCGAACCGATGTTCGAGGTCATGATCAATAGGGTGTTCTTGAAGTCTACCGTTCGCCCTTTGGCATCGGTAAGACGGCCATCTTCAAGGATCTGCAGGAGCATATTGAAGATGTCAGGGTGCGCCTTTTCGATCTCGTCAAACAGGACCACGGTGTAGGGGCGACGGCGCACGGCTTCAGTAAGCTGTCCACCCTCGTTGTAGCCCACATATCCCGGCGGTGAGCCGATGAGCTTGGAGACCGTATGGCGCTCCATGTACTCCGACATGTCTAGGCGAATCATCGCATCTTCGGAACCGAAGAAGTAGGCTGCCAGCGCCTTCGTCAGCTCAGTTTTACCAACACCTGTAGGGCCGGAGAAAATGAAGCTGGCAATGGGGCGATTGGGGTTTTTGAGGCCGACACGGGCTCGGCGAATTGCCCGAGACACCGCCCTGACTGCTTCGTCCTGGCCAATGAGACGGGTATGGAGGGTATCCTCCATGTGCAAGAGCTTCTCGGACTCAGACTCGGTGAGCTTATTCACCGGGACCCCTGTCCAGGAGGCCACAATGTGAGCAATATCCTCCTCTGTGACCTGGGGAGAGGTATCGGTTTGCTCGTCGTCCGTTTCCGCTTTGCGGCTTTGGGCGATCGCTCGGATCTCAGCTTTGATCTCCATTTCGCGATCGCGCAGTTCCCCGGCGCGGTCAAAGTCCTGAGAGCGGACGGCGTCGTCCTTATCCTTTAGAACCTGACGTAGCTCCTTATCTAGCTCCTTAGCCGCCGGAGGCAACTGGGAGTTGATTAGGCGCACCCGAGATCCCGCCTCGTCGATGAGGTCAATCGCCTTATCTGGCAGGAAGCGGTCGGAGATATAGCGATCGGAGAGCTTAGCGGCGGCGTCCAACGCCTCGTCTAAGATTTTCAGCTTGTGGTGCTGCTCATAGCGATCGCGCAGACCGTGGAGAATCTCGATAGTTTCGTCCACCGAGGGCTCGCCCACCATCACAGGCTGGAAGCGTCGCTCTAGGGCTGCATCTCGCTCGATGTGCTTGCGGTACTCGTCGAGGGTGGTAGCACCAATACACTGCAGCTCACCTCGCGCCAGGGCAGGCTTAAGGATGTTAGCCGCATCGATTGCGCCTTCTGCTGCACCCGCACCTATGAGGGTGTGAACCTCGTCAATCACCAGAATGACATTCCCCGCTTGGCGAATCTCATCCATGATTTTCTTGAGGCGTTCCTCAAATTCACCCCGGTATTTGGTCCCTGCTACTAGCAGGCCAATATCTAGGGTAACGACGCGCTTTTCTTCAAGGATATCAGGGATATCGTTGGTGCAGATCCGCTGAGCTAACCCTTCAGCGATCGCGGTCTTACCCACACCTGGTTCACCGATAAGAACAGGATTGTTCTTTGTACGGCGACCCAGGATTTGGATGACTCGCTCAATTTCTTTTTGACGGCCAACAACGGGGTCGAGCTTGCCCTCACCTGCCATCTGAGTCAGATTGGATCCAAACTCATCAAGAGTAGGCGTTTTGGTGCGGCCCTGTCCGCCCCCAGCCGATACTTCGGCGGTCTCACCCAGCATACGAATAACCTGGGTACGGACTTTCGAGAGGTCGACGCCTAAATTTTCCAGAACCCTTGCTGCCACCCCTTCGCCTTCGCGAATCAGGCCCAAGAGCAGGTGCTCTGTGCCGATATAGTTATGACCAAGCTGTCGTGCTTCCTCTAGGGAAAGCTCTAAAACTCGTTTTGCTCTAGGTGTAAAGGGGATTTCAACTGCAACAAATCCTGAACCGCGTCCAATAATTTTTTCAACTTCGATGCGAGCATCTTTGAGATTAACCCCCATCGACTTCAAAACTTTGGCAGCGACTCCGGTACCTTCTCCAATCAGACCCAAGAGGATCTGCTCAGTACCTACAAAATTGTGCCCGAGGCGACGTGCTTCCTCTTGGGCAAGCATGATCACCTTAATGGCTTTTTCTGTAAATCTTTCAAACATGGTGTGCCTTTATCACCTGCTGCTATGCCGGTCCAATGATTCTAGCATAGGCAAACTAGCTGGTTGCTGCGCTGGAGCCACCAGAGGTTGACAAATGATCGGTAGATGCACCCGAGTGAGCTGCTTCAGATGCGTCTTAACGCAGCCTTAATTCACCCATAATCGTTCGACAGAATAACGGTTTCAGTGATGGGAGATGACATTGACCTTCCCGAAGAAAGATAGTGCTGAGGAACGCTGACTAAGTCAATAGATATTGGCAATGCTGATGGGTTGTACCCAACAACTCGCAGATAAACCTATCGCGCAGCAGAATCATTCGTGGGCTCTATAGATGCTTCCCTGAAGGGACCAGCCATTTTGATACAGGCGGGATTCAGCCTTTACCAGAGCGTTATCTAGGCTTTTGGCAAAGGCTCGGGTCTGGAGGCCGTTACGCCATAAAATCAAGGCGTCTTCCCCGGTGTCAGCATAATAGCGCCGTCGCTGACCCACCGGCTGAAAGCCAAACACGTCATAGACCCGTAGCGCTGCAGTGTTGCTGACACGCACCTCCAGCGTCGCCCACTCT
>JBARYO010000361.1:0-1695 GCA_049647905.1 Elainellaceae cyanobacterium
TTCACCACCCCCCAAGCCTTCGGCTATGGGCGGAGCACTGCGACGGATCATGGTAGCCGAATGAAAAATGGGATCTTCGTATTCCAGGTTACGAGGTTCCCTTCAAAGCTCTGGCTCGCCGCCCGCACCGCTAGCCACTGCATCAGCGTACTCTTGCCGGCCCCGGCCCCGCCACGAATCAGCAGCCGTCGGCAGTCGCACATGGCCTCATCCACCTGGCTCAAAATTCGCCTCGGTCCTTTGCCATCCCACCCGCCATCTGCGCCACGATGCCCCATGCTCAACGCGGCAAGGCCATCGCCGTAGTCCTCATCCTCAACACCGCTGGCCGACAGCGTAATGTAGGCCATACTTAGGCTCTGCTGGCTCGTCAATCGATCCATTCGGGGCAGACCAAACACCTCCAGGCAATCGAGTTTGGCTCGCATGACCTCTCGATAGCGCGCCACAAATGCATCCGCCGCCTGAACCGCTAAATCGCGCTCTATCTACCCCAAACTCTCTCGCGATCGCCTCCAATCGCTGCAAGACCTCAGCGGTTTTTGCCTGTTCATACCACTCTACCGCAGGCGCAACGTCAATCAACCGCAGGCTAGCTCGCTTTACGGCCTGCTGATAAACTGACCGTTCAGCCTCCGAAAAATCGCGATCGCCCCCCGGATTGACCTTCAATAGATGGTGCTCCAGCGCCTTCGCATCAAAATTCATCTCCGCCAGACCAGCTTGCGTCAGACCAGCCTTGACCAACGTCTCTGCCAAACTCCAAATAATGGCATCCCGACTAGACAGCGCTACTTGCCTGTCTTGCCCCTCAAACAATGGACGAATGTCATCCGCCATCTGGCCTGCAATTTCTGTTGCTTTCTGGGATGAGTCAGCGTAATTCGCTCCAGGTTTCAGCAAACCGCTGACCACTGTCCCGATATTTTTGGGGCTAACGGCATTGGCCAGCTTAGATTTTATGCCAAAGGCATCCAGCAGGCCTTGCGCCAGAGGTGGCCCAATAACCTTCAGTACAAGTAAGGGCGTTGACATTGATGGGAGTTTGGTAAAACTTTCAGGCAAGGCAATTATGGCACAGCCTAGTTTAGAGCCGATTTCTAAAGAAGGTGTCGCCGAAACACCTCACTTGCTGCCCGATGCAGCAGAGAATGCCGATAGGCCAAAGCCTCAAAATCCTTGGAGTAGCCACCGCCAATGACGCAGGCCAACGGATACCCCGCTGCGGCACAGGTCCCCAGAACCTGCATGTCTCGCCGAAAGATACCGGCGTCGGTCAAAGCTAGCTTGCCCAGGCGATCGCCGATGTGGCTATCCACCCCGGCATCGTAAATTACCAGGTCAGGGTTGACTTGAGTGAGGAGGTCAGGCAAATGCGCCGCCAGAATTTGCAGGTAGGCATCGTCTTCTAGCCCCTCTGGCAAGGGCACATCGCGATCGCTGCGTTGCTTGCGGCTGGGAAAGTTGACCTCGCAATGCATGGAAAAGGTGAATACGCTAGGGTCTTCCTGGAAGATGTGGGCGGTACCGTCCCCCTGATGAACATCCAAATCCACAATCAAAATTTGCTGGGCTAGGTCAAGCTGCTGCACCACCCGTGCGGCGATCGCCAAATCATTGAAGATGCAAAAGCCTGACCCAAAGTCGGCGTAGGCATGGTGGGTGCCGCCTACAGTGTTGCAGGCCATACCGTAC
>JBARYO010000362.1:0-2109 GCA_049647905.1 Elainellaceae cyanobacterium
CATGTTACTTCAATATCCCTCGCTGCCTGCAGAGGCAGCACAGCTCGCAGTAGCCCAACAGCTCGCTGCGGACCGCTCCACGCGGCTACCATCCCCAGTGGACGCGGAGCCCCATATCCCCACGCTAATCGAGCCTTCCCCTGCCCCAGGGTGTGAGCATTTACGCCATCTGCTCATCGGCTCCCCCGACGGCGTGCGCCACACCTTGAGGGCAAAGCCCTCGCTAGCGCGAACGAACGGCTGCATATGCTGCAGTACGTCGAGTGGCGGTTGTGGACACCCCTAATCGCCATCGGGGAGCAGGGCATCCATACCACCCTCGCCCACGGTCAGGTGCTGAGCTACCTGGTGCAGCAGCGGCCCATCCAGTAGCGGCCTGTCCCAGCACTTGTCCTCAAGCGATCGCCTAAGGACAAGTGCTCTTTATCCCCTCAATGTGGAAGTCAGGCTAGATCTGCAGGCTCAACCTGACGCCATCCGCCTAGAGCGCCTCAGCGGCGATGGGGCCAGTATCAAACCAGGTGAACGAAACCCACAATGCAGGTTGTTTCAACGGCAGAGCGGCCAGGGCACCGCCACGCCCCCACAATCACAAATCAGTATCGGGATCATCTTCAGCGGCATCGTCTTCTAGTTCATCAACGCCATCGGCATCAGCGCTATCGTCCTCCTCACCCGCCACGATAAGAGACCCTGCCGCCCCCTTACCCTCATCGATGGGAAAGCGATTCATCAACCGCACGGCCCAGCTAGCGCTCTTCTTCATCGACTCCGGCAGGTTAGGCACGTGGGGCAGCTGAGAGAGCAAATCTAACGTCCGCCGCAGCAGCCGCACAATATCACCTTCATCAAGGCTGGTGTTGGCGCACAGCTCGGTCCATTCGGTCTCCAAGGCCCACTGCTCTACTAGCCCGACAATGTCGTATTCCAGCCAAACCGGCAGCGCGACGCGGCGGCGACGCTGCACCTGAAAAATCTGCCGCCGCAAATTACGCAGTCCGTTAAGGGCGCATTCCGCATCGGGGGAGGCGCGGTAATTAATCCAGGTATCCGGGCGCATAGTTTCCGTGACCAAGGCGGCGCAACAGGCAGCTAAGTGATGGGGCGCGAGATCGTCAAACTCGCCGGACATAACGGCCAAGCCAAGCCACAGCTCATTATCGCCCCGAATGGCGGCAGCGGCCTGGCCCAATGGCGTCGGTTCTACCCTATCTAGGCAGTCAAAATGCCGCAGAATCGAGAGCAAATTGAGAAAGTCCTGCCAGTAATGGTGGATGCGCTGTCCCAACTTTTGCTGGCGATCGCTGATCTCCGCCTCGATCTTCTCAATGCGCTGCTGGCGCTTAATCAACTTACCGGGGTTGCCCCATTGTTGGGCCGGGTGTTCTCTAAGCCGAGTCTCCACCTCATTGACCTGCGCCTCTTGGGCCTGCACCTCTGGAGGAACAGGGTCAAGGGGCACATCTGGAATTTGGGCGGCGACCGCCTGAGCCGTGTCATCTCCGGCGTCGTATTTGCCCGGTTTGACCTGGAGCGCTGAGGGAGGCTCGATGGTATTGATGGCCTGTAGGAGGGGCAGATCGTCCCGGAGCCCAATCACGTCTTTGGTGGTAATGACATACCAGCGATTGTCCTGGGTCAAGACCAGCAAATAGGGCGCGCGTCCAGGGCTCGGGAGCCTCATGGTCAACACCGCTGGAATGGCCTTGCCCGGTGGGCTGATGACATGCTCTCCCCTAAGGGACAATATTGTGCCCACTGATGCCGACAGGAGGGCAGCAGACAGCGCTTTTGCCCGCACCTCTTTGGCTTGTTTCTGCAGGGTTTTCAGCAGCCGACGCTCTTCCTTCAGCCGCCCCTTAAGTTTTTCAAAGTCGGCCAGCACCTCAAAGTCTTCCACATGGGCGAGCTGCTGCAAGTGGTGCTCCAAATCTTGCTCTAGATTGGCGATCGCCTTTTGCTGGGGTGCGAGGTGTATGGTTGCTAGATACTGCCCAAAGCTGCGCTCAATTAGGTCACGGGCTTCTTCCACCGTGTGGATTTGCAGCAGATTGAGCACCATGCCGTAGCTGGGGGTGAACTGGCTCACCAGCGGGTCAGGCCCTGAGG
>JBARYO010000363.1:0-2058 GCA_049647905.1 Elainellaceae cyanobacterium
TCACAACACCGCCCTCACAACACCGCCCTCACAACACCCAAGTATCCTTGGCCCCACCCCCCTGGGATGAATTCACCACCAGCTGCCCCTTCTCCAGCGCCACCCGCGTCAGCCCACCCGGATGCACATAGATCTCATCCCCCTGGTGCAGAACATAGGGTCGCAAGTCCGTATGCCGTCCCTCAATGCCCCCATCCCCCACCGTCGGAATCTGCGACAGGTACACCGTGGGCTGCGCCATGTAGGCTCTTGGCTTTTCGCGAATCTTCCCCACGAATATTTCCCGCTCTTCCGCCGTAGAATTTATTCCCACCAGCATGTCGTCACCTCCCTCAGCGCTAGCAGCCTTCACCACCAGCTCTTCCAAATGGTCCAACACATACTCCCGGTCCTCGTCCCGCCAACACAGATAGGTGGGCACGTTGGGCAAGATTGGCTCTTCATCGAGGTAAAAGCAAATCATGTCCGGCACATAGGCGTAGATCACCTTGTCGTCCCCGATACCCGCCCCAATGGCGTTGGCGATCGCTAGCTTTCCTTGCTGACAGAGATCAATTAGGGCGGCGGTGCTGTCGGGATACGCTTCTCCTAAGTCCAGATCGTCGAACATTTCTGTATCGCCCCGCCGGTATATCACGTCTAGACGCTGCAGCCCATTTTCAGTGTGGTGGCACAGGTAGCCGTCTGACATCACCACATCCCCAGGGCTGACTAGGGCAATGCCCATCTGTTCCGCCAGCAGCTCGTGCTCGAAGTAAGCGGAGCTGTGGGTGCCGGGGGTGAGCAGGGCCATTGAGCTGTTAGGACTAGGGGCGATCGCATCCATCACTGCCCGGAGCTGCTGGGGATAATCGGCCACCGGCTTAGGGGCAAACATCTCCACTAGCTCCGGCAAGACTCGCTCCATAGCCAGCCGGTTTTTCAGCACGTAGGCAATACCCGAGGGAACCCGCAGGTTGTCTTCCAAAACGCACCAGTTCCCTTCACCATCCCGCACCAAATCAATGCCGCCGATGTGGCACCAAATGCCCTTAGGTGGCGACATGCCCATGCACTCGGGCCGAAACCGCAGCGCTGACTCGATTACCTCTCGGGGAATCACGCCTTCGGTGATGATGCGCTGGTCGCTGTATACATCGGCGCAAAACAAATTTAGTGCTTTCACCCGCTGCTTTAGCCCAGCGGTGAGGTGTTGCCACTCCTCGGCTGCGATCACCCTGGGGATGGGGTCAAAGGGCAGCACCCGCTCTTCCCCTTCAAAACTGAAGGTTGCCCCTAGCTCCCGCAGTACGGCTTCTATCTCGGCTTTGAGCTGGGGCATGGTGGAAGCTGTCGCCTGAAACCATCGCAAAATGGGCTCTAGCTCAGGGCGGAGGGTTCCCGCTGCGGCAAAATACTCGTCGTAGAAATCTTGGGGGTCGTAGGCGTCGAAGTTCATGACCGGATTGGGGTAAAGGGCAGCAAGGCTATCAATCTAAATTGACTGGAAGGCCCGTACGGGAAACCATGGCCATAGACCAGCTCTAGAGAATCAACGCAGTTCAACGTACCAGCGACTAGAGAGGCTCAGTTGTGATCAATGCTACAGTCTCGCAAGGGCGATCGCATGGTATGGGCTTCCCCATCTAAATCTCCGGGGTACTCTCACCAGAACGCGGCAGCGTTTGGTGGCGAGGGGGATAGGAGTGAGAATCAGTTAGGCTCGACGCCTGGCTGATTCTCAACATAGGCTTTGACTTGCTCCAGGGTGACACCTCCTGTTGAGGCGACAAAATAAGCCCCAGACCAAAAGACTCTTTTTCGATACGCTTTGGCAACAGGCTCCTCAAACTCCTTGCGAATTAATCTGCTCGATACGGTCTTCAAATTGTTCACTAATTTGCTGATTTGCACGTCCGGGGGATAGCTGATTCGCAGGTGAACGTGGTCAGCTTCTCCGTTCACCTCAGTCAGGCTGCTGCGCCACTTTTCGCAGGTTTCAGCAAAAATCTCATAAAGACGCTTTTGAACTGGTTTATCGATAATTTTAAGGCGGTATTTGGTTACAAGCACCAAATG
>JBARYO010000364.1:0-1882 GCA_049647905.1 Elainellaceae cyanobacterium
GCTACCTGGAGCGCATAGCGGCTCTGGAGTTTCTGCTAGGGCGGCGACCAACAGAGGTGATGAAGCTGAAGGGCTTCAAGCTCACGGGGCGCTACACTATCGAGTTTTCGGGCCAGCTCAAAAAGAAGGATGGTGACGCTAAGCCCTACGCAATCTACGCTCTCACTGAAGCGCACAAGATCATTGCTGCGCTTGACCGACTGGAGCGAGAGGCGGACTTAAGAGAACTGGACGGTGATACCAATAAGAGCATCGACAGTAGGCGGAATAGCTCGGCCAATGCAGCCGTTCGGCGCGTCTTTGGCGATGTCCTAAGCCCCCCAGTCGGTAGCAAGAGGCTGAGCAACAAGAATCTTAGAGCAGCCTATGTGCAGGCAGCGGCAACGCTATTCAAGCCGATGCAGCGGTCTATGTCGTCATTTGCCGAGCAGGTGCTAGGGCACGATGGGGTATCCTCCATCATCAACTACGAGGACTACGTGTGCAGCAGCGGCGACGGTAAGGAGATGCCGCACGGCCAATGGGGCGATCGCCTGGAAGATGAGGCACAAAAGCCGAAATCTCGAAAGAAGACGACCATCACCGTAGACGGGCAGCGGCTAGAGCGCTTCAAGGGAATCGGCGCAGACGACATCACCCACGGGGAACGGCTAGACGTCCTGCTCAATACCCACGACGACTATCAGGCAGCACAGCGAGAGATTGAGCGGCTACGGCGCGAACTGAAGGCGGCACAGGATGGAGGCGGTAAGCCGAAGGTAGATGAGACGAAGGTAGCCAAGCTGGAGCAGAAGCCCCAGAGTGAGCTTGCAGCCGATCGCACCAAAGAAGGCTCCATCGTCCGCATGAGCCGCTGTGTCGAGGCCATTAAGGCATGGAACAAGGGCAAGACCGCCAGCGAGATGTACTCGCTATCAAGGGCTAATATTCGCTACCTCAGTGGGGCGAGAAACGATGCAGTGAAGGATTACTACGCAGCCCATCCTGACCTGGAGGAGTACAACCAATCTCACGGATTCAGCAGCCAACACGACCGAGGGAAGACGCCGATCAAGGAGGTCATCACCGACTGGTAAAGCGGACAATCGGACGGTCGCTCGACCGATCAAGCGGATACCTGCCACTTGGGCGACCAGCCGGTTGTCCGTTTGAGCGGCTAGCTGTCTATCCAGTCTTGAAGCAGGTCTGCCACCACATCGGACACGTCGATATCCTCTAGGGCGGCGCGGGACTTAACACGGCGGTAGAGGTCTACAGGGACATAGCAACCAATCTGCTTGTAGTTCGGGTCTGAGCGCTTCCCACCACGCCGCTGAGCTGGCGTCTTATCGGCGGGCTTACCACTGGGCATTGGGGCGTCCGGGACTAGCAGCGGGGCGGACACGGGGGGCGCTGGTGTGGCAGAGGGCTTGGTGTCAGGCACGGTCGGGCTAGCCTCAGATTCTCTTGCCTTATCGATCGCCTTTTTGAACTTACCCATTGCTCAGAATCCCCTGAACTTCTTTCCCCAGAGCCTGATAGTCTAGCCAGCCAATACGCGATCGCGACTCGCTCACATCTCGCACAGGTACGCCCTCTAGAGCGGCTTTTGGAAATCCCATAGACCGGCGAATCATGGACTCGAATACCGGAATACCACTTTCAACAAGCTCAGCCCGCATCAGCTCACCATCACGGTTAGGCTTAGGCGGCACGAGGGTTATTAGCGCTCGGTGGTTAGCCATGTCCCCCAGGTCGCTGGAGGTTTGCAGCATTGGCTCTAGGTCAACGATGTTGGGGCCAGTCGGCAAGATGAGTAGGTCGCAGCCATCCGCTAGCTCTTTGAGGTCTTCGGAGTCGGGGCGGGCGGGGGTGTCGATGATGATGTAGTCCTGACCCGAGA
>JBARYO010000365.1:0-2476 GCA_049647905.1 Elainellaceae cyanobacterium
ATCTTGATCGGCATGCTGCTGGACAAATACGGCCCTCGTCTAACCTACTCTCTGCTTCTCATCTATGCAGCAGTGCCCTGCTTGATCTTTGCGACAGCGCAAACCTTCAACCAGCTGGTGATTGGTCGCCTGCTGATGGGTATCGTGGGCGCAGGCTTTGTGATCGGTATCCGCATGACTGCTGAGTGGTTCCCGCCTAAAGAAGTGGGAACGGCAGAAGGCATTTACGGCGGCTGGGGCAACTTTGGCTCCGCCTTTTCTGCCTTCACCATGGTGCTATTTGGTCTGGCGTTGGCTTTCCTACCGGGTGCATTCCAGTTCCCTGCGGTTGAGAGCTTCCGCATCTTGGCCTTTCCGGCCATCAACACTGACGTTTTGAACTGGCGGGCGGCGATCGCAGGCAGCGGCATCATTGCGGCGCTCTACGGTGTCTTCTACTACTTCAACGTCTCTGATACGCCCCCCGGCAAGGTCTACCAGCGTCCTGCCAGCGCCCGCGGCATTGAAGTCACCACCAAGCGCGACTTCTGGTTCCTAATGGCCATGAACGCTCCCCTAACCATTATTCTGATGGTGCTGGCGTGGCGTCTGCAGAAGGTCAACTTCTTAAACACTGGCGGTATGTATGTCGCTTGGCTGCTGTTGCTCGGCCTCTATGCATTCCAAGCCTATAACTGCTGGACGGTTAACAAAGACTTGCTGGCGGGCCGCAAGGTCTATCCCCCGGAAGATCGCTACCGCTTCCGTCAGGTGGCCATGCTAGAGCTGACCTACGTGGCTAACTTTGGATCTGAGCTGGCGGTGGTCTCCATGCTGCCGGAATTCTTCGAGGGCACCTTTGGCCTAGACAAGGCGAGTGCGGGCCTAATTGCGGCCAGCTACGCCTTTATGAACCTGGTCTCTCGTCCCGGCGGCGGCATTATCTCCGACCGCATGGGCAGCCGTAAATGGACCATGGTCGTCCTCACTGCAGGCATGGGCATCGGCTATCTGATGATGAGTACCGTGAACAGCGCTTGGCCGCTGCCCTTGGCGGTATTACTCACCATGGCCTGCTCCTTCTTTGTGCAGGCTTCTGAGGGATCCACCTTCGCGATTGTGCCGCTGGTGAAGCGCCGGATTACTGGCCAGATTGCAGGCAACGTGGGGGCTTACGGCAACGTTGGCGCGGTGGCCTTTTTGACCACTCGCCTGCTGTTTGCCAATGCCTCTACGGCGGCTAACGGCGGAGAAGCGGTAATGAGCGCGGTTAACGCTAGCTTCTTTCAGGTTCTGGGAATCGTGGGCCTAATCGTAGCCTTCTTGTGCCTTTTCTTCTTAGAAGAGCCTCAAGGCTCCTTTGCGGAATTCCATGAAGGTGAGACGGAGACTCATCCCTCGGCAATGCCAGAGGATCAGTCGGCTCGTATTATCTAGGTCACCTTGTGTGATGTAACTCCGAATCGATGGATATCCCCGTAAGGGCGCAGCATGCTGTGCCCTTACACCCCTATCTACCCTATGTATCGCGCTTTGTACTGGAGGATGACCATGACGGACTCATCAAAAACCTTGTGCCCTTACTGCGGTGTCGGCTGTGGTTTAGAAGTGCTGCCTCCGGCGCGCCCCGGTGGCAAAGCGACGCTACGGGCTCCCGACGGTCAGCCCATTTGGCAGGTGCGGGGCGATCGCGACCATCCATCGAGTAAAGGGCAGGTGTGCGTCAAAGGGGCAACGGTGTCCGAGTCTTTGCACAAAGACCGACTCAAATATCCCATGCTGCGCGACAGCCTCAGCGAGCCCTTTCGTCAGGTGAGCTGGGATGAGGCTATGGAACGCTTGGTGAGTCATCTGCGCACTACCTTAGAGAACCGAGGGCCAGAAGGCATATGCATGTATGGCTCCGGTCAATTCCAGACCGAAGATTACTACACTGCCCAAAAGCTGCTTAAAGGCTGCCTACGCACCAATAACTTTGACGCCAACTCCCGCCTGTGTATGTCTTCAGCCGTAGCGGGCTATATCCAAAGCTTCGGAGCTGACGGCCCACCCTGCTGCTACGACGACCTCGAAAAAACAGACTGCGCTTTTTTGATTGGCACCAACACCGCCGAGTGCCACCCCATTGTGTTCAACCGCCTGCAAAAGTATCACCGCAAAAACCGCCACGTCAAGATGATTGTGGTGGATCCCCGCGAAACCCTGACGGCGAAGGCAGCAGACCTGCACTTGGCTATTCGGCCCGGCAGCGACTTATATCTGCTCAACGGCATTGCCCATCTGCTGATACGCTGGAACGCCATTGACTCGCTGCTCATTGATGAATGTACCGTAGGGTATGCCGACTTTATTGAGGTCGCAGAGCAGTACCCACCAGAGCGCGTCGCCCGAGAGTGCGGCATTTCTGTTGAAGACTTAGAGCAGGCTGCTCGCTACTGGGCCGAGAGCGATCGCGTTCTCTCAATGTGGTCCATGGGTATCAACCAGTCTTCAGAAG
>JBARYO010000366.1:0-4809 GCA_049647905.1 Elainellaceae cyanobacterium
CCTGTAGTGCTGTCACCTGCTGCTCCAGCATCTCAATCCGGTCCACCAGCGCCCGAATCACTTGGGCCTCAGAATCTGGCAGAATGCCGTGCTCCAGGGGATCGACGCGCTCACCAGAGCGATAGACAATACGTCCGGGAACCCCCACTACCGTACAGTCTGATGGCGCATCTCGCAGGACCACCGACCCAGCGCCGATGCGAACATTGTTGCCAATTTGTAGGTTGCCCAGCACCTTTGCCCCGGCTCCCACGACTACGTTGTCGCCAAGGGTCGGGTGACGTTTGCCGCTCTCTTTGCCCGTGCCGCCGAGGGTGACGCCTTGGTAAATCAGGCAGTAGTCCCCCAAAACAGCCGTTTCGCCAATTACCACTCCCATGCCGTGGTCGATAAAAATGCCTTTGCCCAAGCGAGCGCCGGGGTGAATCTCAATTCCTGTGAAGAAGCGGGACAGCTGGGATACCAGACGCGGCAAGAACGGCACCTTGAGGCGGTAGAGCTGATTAGAAAATCGATGGAGGGCGATCGCCTGCAGACCGGGATAGCAGATCAGTACCTCGAACCAGTTGCGAGCAGCAGGATCGCGCTCAAAGATGATTTTGAAGTCGGTGGCGAGCGTCGAGAACACAGGTGATTACCCCGGAGCGTCAGATTTCAGCTTTTATTATAGTAACCTCTTGCCTCTATGGATTACCTTGCACGGTGAGCTGATAGTCGTAGCGGACGCCTGGGTCGAATGAGCCTACCCAAACCTGGTACCGGCCCGCGCCCCAGCCCTGTCCCTGCAGTCGGGCGTCGGCATTGTCGGAGTCATCGGCACAGAAGACCTGTCCATTCCCTGCGGCCCGCACCAGCAGCGTCGTATCCTGGCCACCGCTGTTTACCATCACGGTAATGCGTGATACTGGCTGGGGTAGCACCAGGATGTGATCTGGCTCGGTTTCGCCATAGCCCACACAGTGGGTGCCGTTGGCATCTTGACGGGCGATCGCCGAGAGGGGCGTGGTGCCCTGGGTGTGGCCGCGCAGCGGACCGGGGGCTGAGCCATTTTGGAGCGTGACGGAGCCAAAATTCGCCTCAGACTGCGCCATGGCGGGAGCCGTGGCAATGCTGGCTACGCTGAACGCGGCTGTCAGGGCAGCAAGAGCACTGCCGAAGCGCTTAATGTTAATTGGAATCGAGCGATAGCTAACCATAGATTATGACCAGTGCATTTCGTGAGTGGGGATAACACGATATATCTAGGCTCCCTAATCTATACAGTATTGTGTTCCAACCACGTGCAGATATTACACCGTCACAGGTGATTTCGGAGCTTCGATGTCATTGCGTCACAGTGGGAGAAGAGCCGCCGTTTTCAGCGCAGGCTCAACAGAATTATTTCGGTCAGCAGCTCAAGTCCCAGAATTAGTATTTCCTTTGGAGAATGTGTTCCCATGGCAGATATTCGAGGCTCAAACTTTCGAGATACCCTAACCGGTACCGCAGTCGCCGATGTGATTGCGGGCTTTGGCGGGGACGACCGCATCCGCGGGCTGGGGGGGAGCGATCGCCTCTTCGGCGGTTCTGGGGATGACGACATTGATGGCGGTACCGGCAACGACGATATTGACGGCGGCACCGGGGATGACGACATCGACGGGCAGAACGATAACGATTTGATCTTGGGCTTTGACGGCGACGATGAGATTCGGGGTGGTGACGGCGACGATGAGATCTTCGGCGAAGATGACGATGACTTTCTCGACGGTGAAGACGGCGACGATGAGATCTTCGGCGGCGACGGTGACGATCGCCTAGAGGGGGGAGATGGCGACGACCTGCTGGCGGGAAACGATGGTGACGATCTGCTCAACGGCGAGGATGGCGAGGATAAGCTAGAGGGGGGAGACGGCGACGATACCCTCTTGGGCGGTAACGGTGAGGATGAGTTGGACGGGGGAGATGATGCCGATCGCCTGTTTGGCAACGCTGATGCTGATGAGCTAAACGGGGGCAACGGCGACGACCTGCTGCGGGGCGGCAGCGGCGATGATGCTCTCTTTGGCGACAATGGCGACGACAGCCTGTTTGGCGATAGCGGCGATGATGCTCTCTTTGGCGGCAACGGCGGCGACATCCTCCGGGGCGGCGGTCAGCAGGACAGCTTGTTTGGGGAGAATGGCAACGATGTATTGCGGGGTGACGGGGGGCGCGATACCCTTGATGGCGGCAGCGGTAGTGACCTGCTCAATGGCGGCAGCGGTGGCGATCGCCTAGAGGGGGGCGACGGGCGCGATACCTTACTTGGCGGGCGCGGCAGTGATGTGCTTGTGGGGGTGAATGAGAGCGATCGTCGTCCGGGGCAGGGAGAAATAGATGAGCTGACCGGCGGTGCCGGACGCGATCGCTTCACCTTGGGCAGCCGCACAGAGGTGTTCTATGACGATGGCCGTCAGGGGTCAGGGCGTCGGGACTACGCGCTGATCACAGACTTTAATCTGCAGCAGGATCTACTCATTCTGCGGGGACGCCCTGGGGATTACCTGCTGCGCCAGTCTCCTGTGCGCGGCACCACCTCTCAAGACATCGGCATTTTCCTAGACCGAGGCAGCGATCGCAACGCCGAGCTGATTGCTGTACTGGACGGGGCATCCGGATTTGACTTGACCAGTCGTGCGACAAGGTTTGTTTGAAGTACTGAGCACAAAAACGCTAGCGTTACCTCAGGGTGGGTAGGAGACTAAACTTTGGCTAGCGTCACCGATTGGGGCTGATCTTGGTACTTGCCGCGTCGCTTCTCGTAGCTCACCTCGCAGGGCTCCCCTTCTAAAAACAGCAGCTGTACGATGCCTTCTCCGGCATACATCCGGCAGTCGGCGCTGGACGAGTTGGAAAACTCTAGGGTCAAATGGCCCCGCCATGCTGCCTCTGCAGGGGTCAAGTTGGCAATGATGCCGCAGCGGGCGTAGGTGCTTTTGCCGATGCAGATGACGCTGATGTTGTCCGGGACACTCAGGTGCTCTAGGGCAACTCCGAGGCCGTAGGAGTGGGCCGGCAAAATGAAGAACTCTCCCTGGTCATCCTGGTGCAGCTCCGTCGGAATCAGATTGTCAGGATTAAAGCACTTTGGGTCGACCACCGTGCCGGGGATATGGCGAAAGATGCGAAACTCCGCTGGCGATAGGCGAATGTCGTAGCCGTAAGACGAAAGGCCATAGCTAATGACGGGGCGTGCAGCCGGTGCTGCAGCATTTGGCTCGAGCGCTGCCGGAGCGGAAAGTCTCCGCACTAGGGCGGATTCAAACGGGTCAATCATGCCCGAGCGGGCCATTTGAGTAATCCAGGCATCA
Source organism: Elainellaceae cyanobacterium (assembly GCA_049647905.1). Taxonomy (GTDB): domain Bacteria; phylum Cyanobacteriota; class Cyanobacteriia; order CAKZMO01; family CAKZMO01; genus JBCCAG01. The sequence goes on from JBARYO010000366.1 coordinate 3,333, forward strand.
TTCTTAATCATTGCGGCCCCCTTATATGTGCAAGTGCGTACAAGTGGTCTAAATACAACTCTTTCGCGTCGAGACGGAATAAAGTACTCGATGCCGTGCTTCTAAAACCGCGCTGTGCGACGCAGCTCAGTCACCTGGTCCGCCACCTGAAGCACGGCAGCGGGCATGTCTGGCCCTGTTAGAACGACGTCTACATGGGGCGGGCGCTGCTTCAAGAAGGCAATCAGCTCATCGGCAGAGATGAGGTTAAATTTAATCGCCAGGCTGAGCTCGTCAAGCACAACTAGCGAATAGCGGCCCTGATGGACCACATCTTGGGTATGCCGCCATAGCTGCTGCAGTGCTTCGACTTCTGCTGCCGCAAGCTGGGGCGTATCAACACAGCGGGATAGGCCGCAGCGCAGCCAGTCTAAGCGTTGACTCAGCTGAACCGGATGAGCCGGACCTTGAGTGATACCGCCTTTGAGAAACTGCACCACAAGGACGGGTGTTCCCTGGCCTGCAGCCCGCAGCGCCTGGGCCATGACATCTGTAAAAAAGCTGCGATAGGCACAGGTAAAAATTTGGATTTGGCCGTCAATCACATGGAGGTGACGCGGGGTAGGGGGGCGATCCAATCGGGAGAGCTGGGAGACCATCGTATGCTTCTAAAAATGACGATAACTCAAATCGCAGGCGAGGGGAGGCGGAAAACGCTGTAGTCCCTGAAAATATATGCCGACGCGGCGTCTGCGCCTTGTCATCTGTGGCAGTGACTCAATATCTGGCACAAACGATATCTGGCACAAAGCAAATATAGCGTATGCTCTCGGCATTATACCCCCATCAAACGCCATATCTGTGTGAAGTCTAGGGGCTAAAGGTTAACGATAACCTACCAGCCGGCTGCTTGAATGGGTATCACGGGATCATTACAGACTGCCGTTGTAGGGCGTAGGGGACAGCGTTGCAGGGCCTTACTGCGGGTTTTGCAATACTTAAGTCCATCTTAAGACTAGTCAAATTATCCCCCCCCACGGGATTGAATTTTTATAAGAAGTGCCGTTCTATGGGCCGTGTAGTGTAGAGCAAGCCGCTTAATCCTTTGACGTACATATGCAACTGTGTGAGCCGTTTCAACAAGCTGCTGTAGCAGCCTAGTTGCCGCCTCAAGAGCGGGGAAAACCTCGAGCTACGACCATTCCCTCTCTACAACTAATTTATTGGGTAACGATGAACAAAATTAGACTTCCCGGCAGCACTCTGCACGTAAGGGTGCTGGGTCTTATCGCGAGCGTTGCAACAGTCTCAATCATGGGCTGTTCTGAGTCAGCACAGACCAATGATGCTAGCCAGAACTCTGCGCCTACGCAAGCAGGCACCCTTGAATTTCGCGCTAACGGCGAAGATTTTGTCCGCCAAGGGTTTGTCAGCAAGGATGGTTGGCAGATGGATTTTGATCACCTCTACGTCACCCTCTCTGAGCTCAAGGCGTATC
>JBARYO010000367.1:0-4928 GCA_049647905.1 Elainellaceae cyanobacterium
CTGCATAACACCTTAGATTTTCTCTATTCTTTGCCCAAGCCACTTTCCTATAGTACTTAGGACAGTGATTTGAGGGATTGGCAATGCTATTTCTACAGGGCGTCGGCATTGGTCTGGCGATCGCCGCTCCAGTAGGTGTAATCGGGATTTTGTGCATCCAGCGGACCCTGACTCAAGGTCGCTGGATTGGCTTTGTTTCGGGCTTAGGGGCGGCTACGGCAGATGGTATTTACGGCTGTATTGCCGGACTCGGGCTGAGTGCGATCGCTGACTTGCTGGTGGCCCAAAGCCGCTGGCTGATGCTGATTGGGGGGCTATTTTTGTGCTACTTCGGGGTCACCACGGTTCTGCAAAAGCCGCCAGCCGATGTGGTCACCGCTGAGCCCTCTTCTCCACCCAATGCGTTGAAAGCCTATATCTCGGTGCTGCTGCTCACCCTAACCAATCCACTGACAATTTTCTCGTTTTTGGGAGTTTTCTCTGGGCTGGGGCTAGGGCAAGCGGAGGACGGCGCTGCTGATGGCATCGCGATTGTCCTTGGTGTGTTCACCGGCTCGGCCCTATGGTGGTTGACCTTGAGCACTGGCGTTCATGTCCTATCGCGCTGGGTTCAGACCACCGCTTTGATCTGGCTCAACCGCCTGTCGGGCGTGGTCATTGTGACCTTTGGCATCGTGGCGCTTTGGCGGTTTTGGCAGTTGGGCTAGAAATCAACCAGCCTAAAATACGCCCAGCTGACGCACCGCTTGCAGCAGCTCTGGTACTGCCGCCGCATCCCAGTATCCCTCTCCCCCGCGCTGCTCCTGCAAAATCAGATGCAGCTCGTAGGAATGGGGAAATCCCTCAGCCTCTAGCCACACCTCTGGCGACGCGATTTCACAGCACAGGCGTTCCTCCGGCATCACCTCAGCCGCCATAGCTGTCATAGTTTCAGCCAGTTCCAGCGCCAAACGGCAGAACGCTTCTAGCTCGGCTTGGGTCAGCTCCAACGACCAGCGATCGCTGCCCACCAGCCCAGAAAACTTTGATGCCTCTGGATCCCACCCCAATCGCCAGCCACTGCCCTGCTTCACATAGCGCGACACCAAGTTAGTCAGCCCGATAGATGGCCACTAACGCATCAACTAGCGCTTGCCGTTGCGCTAAAGTTAGAGTCCGGACAGCCGTCATGTCACCATTGCGGGGAGAGCGTTCCAGGACATCAGCGCCGGGGTAAATCGGCTCAACAACCCAATCGTTCACGCCCAAGTAGTCCGCAAGGGTCAGCTTCCAATCGAGTCGGTAGATCGGTTGACGGCGCTGCACAAACAGGTGATACCGGACGACGCGACTAATGAGCGTGTTAGAGTCATCAACATCTCCCGTGTCTGAGCGCTCGTAGTGATTCTCAAGCGGCAGCTCAGGCATTTGCGCGTAGATTTGCGCGGCAACCGTTCTATGGGAAATGATGCCCTGGGCTGCCGCAGGCTGATATTGACTCGCCCCAACGGTCAGTGCAGCGACAAAGGCAGCTATCGACAAAGCGAAATAAATGCCGCCGTGGGACCTAACGCTATCAAAGCATCCAAGACTACGCGCCCACTTCGGGGAAACGGCAGTACGCCACAATCGAAACATAGGAGCTACTCGCCAATGGAATTATTCACCAATAATTTCGGGCTGCGTCAGCTCATCGGACATCTCAATGACGGCGCGAATCACGGGCTTCATCTTCGAGTCATCCAAACTATCAAAATCTTCGTAGCGGCGGCGCTGAGCACGGGTCGCGACCTGAACGGTAATTCGATACCGGTTGGATGCCGCTTGGATCAGATCCTCCGCGCGGCGCATCAGCTGAGCGTTATCGATGGCAGGGCGCTTTGAGAGCATAGAGCTTTTGGTAAAAACGAATAGTGGACAAGGAGCATAATTGCTCTTATCCTTCCATCTTATCATCGCTCCACAGGAACGCTTTCAGCAGCGCTTTCCACGGGAGCCCTCAGGACCAAGTGCCACCATCGCTGTAGACGACGATGAAATACGTCCTCAGTATGTCATGATATAGCGATATGTTAAGTTTTACTTCGGCCAAGGCTATATGCTGCTCTGAGAACTAGCCCTGCAGTACCTATCCCCTACCACCTATTGCCTATGGAGATGCTCACGCTAGACCGCTCTACATTAACGTCTCAGTCTTGTATCAAGCCGTTGCGCTGCATTGCCCTGGGGGATAGCCTCATCTACGGCTATGGCGATCCAGATGGGGGGGGATGGGTCGAGCGGCAGCGGCGGCAATGGATGAAGCTGGGCAGTGAAGGCCATGTGATGTAAACCTCGGGGTTCGGGGAGATGGGGTACAGCAGGTTAACCAGCGGCTAGAGGCAGAGTTTCGCTGTCGAGGTGAGCTGCGTCATCATGTCCCTGACTGCATTATTTTGTCGGTTGGGGTCAATGATTCCTGCCGAGTCGGTCGAGCCTGTGGGCGTCAGTTCACGCCGCTTGAGCACTTTCAGCAAAATATTTCGGGTCTGCTGCACCAGGCTCAGCACCTTTGTCCGGTTTTGTTTATCGGCATGATCCCCGTTAACGAAGCCAACATGCCCTTTGCCGACTGCCTGTTCTATAGCCACGCTGACCAGCGGCACTACAACGAGGTGGTTGAGCGGGCCTGCGCTGACCACGGCGTCCCTTACCTCAATCTCTTTGATATCTGGCTGGCGCGGGGTGGTCATTGGTGGCGATCGCGCTTATCCGGTGACGGGCTTCATCCCAATGCCCTAGGATATGATGCAATCTTGAAGGATGTCTTAGCATGGGATGAGTTTGCCGCTATCTTAAGGTAGGCTAGCGTTACCATCGAGATGGGTTATCTTGTACTATTCGCGAGACTGGATCTGGCGAGGCTGGCGAATTCGGTACGCCTACGCTCACCCAGAAGGACAACTCAACCCCCAAAATCAAACACCGCTGCTGCTCATCCATGGCTTTGGGGCCTCATCCCAGCAGTGGCATCGTAACTTGTCGGTCATCGGTAAACAGTACCCGGTTTACGCCCTCGACCTGCTTGGGTTTGGCCACTCTCAAAAAGCAGCCACAGCGTACCAGGTTCCGCTATGGGCCGATCAAGTTTTTGCCTTTTGGCAGACCTTCATTGGCCGTCCCGTAGTGCTGGTGGGCCATTCCCTTGGGGCATTGGTGGCAGCAACAGCGGCGGTAAAGTTTCCCCAGGCGGTTGCCAAACTTGTGCTATTGACATTGCCCGAAACGCGGCAAGAGGCCGTCGGGAATGTTCAGCTGCGGCGGGTAATTCAGCTAATAGAAGGTCTAGTCGCCTCGCCTCTCCTGATTCGCCTGATCTTTCAGATCGCGCGACAACCCCGGTTTATTCGCGCTGGGCTCAAACTCGCCTACGCTGATCCCGCTGCGGTAACGGATGATTTGGTGACTCAGTTTGTCTCCCCTACAGGGGATCGGGGGGCTGCCCAAACCCTATGCCGCCTTACTCAAGCCGCAACCAGCAGCACCTACAGCGCTAGTCGCAATGTTTTGCTATCTCAGCTCTCGCAGCCCACCCTGCTGATTTGGGGCACAGGCGATCGCATCATTCCCATCACCCAGGCCAATGAGCTGTGCCACAGCCCACAGATTACGCGGCTGGATATTCCTGACGTAGGGCATTGCCTCTATGACGAGGCGGCAGATGACGTCAACCAGGCTATTTTAGACTGGGTCGCCCCTACCCCTCAGTTGGGATCGGCGTAGGCACGGTGCAGGCGGCGGCGTAGGTCCCGGATAGACTGGGCCGTTCGCTGAATGGGGGAAAGGTAATCATCGGTATCTGCGGACAGGGGCGGGCGGGGTTGACTACTCAAGCAGCCGTTCAGGTCTGACACATGGGGCTCAAGGTCCAGCGCCCGCTGAACATCTTCAACCGATGAATAGCGATCGCGGGGGGAGATCTTCAGCATTTTGGCTAAAACATCGCCAAAATAGCCACTCACCGAAGCCATATCTCGCCAGATGACTTCTCCAGTGGCGACGTCATAGTCCATTTCCAAGGGCGGCTTGCCCGTCAGTAAGTACAGACAGGTCACCCCTAGGGAATAGATATCGCTGGCGTAGCTGGGGCGCAGGGCAAGCTGCTCTGGCGGCGCAAAGCCCACCGTGCCCACAAACTGCGTCGTCATCTGGGGGGCTGCATCGCTAATTTGAGCAATTTCTTCTTTAACAGCACCAAAGTCAATCAGTACGAGGCGTCCGTCATGCTGACAGTGAATGATGTTGGGCGGCTTGATGTCCCGATGGATGACCTGATGCTGGTGAACATAGGCTACAATCGGCAGAATTTCACGCAGAAATACCTTCAGCTGGCCTTCGTCAAAGGTGCCATGGAGCTTGACGTACCGCGCCAAGTTGATGCCCCGGATGTACTCTTGCACAAGGTAAAACTCACCGCCCCTCTCAAAGTATCCCAACAGGCGAGGAATTTTAGAGTGGCTTCCCAAGTTGGCCAATGCCTTGGCTTCCCGCTCAAAGCGTTCGCGGGCTTTGCGGAGCACCTGTGGGCTCTGGACCTTTGGGCACAGCTGCTTAATCACACAGAGGGGACGGCCAGGTAGTGCGATGTCACGGGCGAGATAGGTGACCCCAAATCCGCCTCGCCCCAAAAGACGAATGACGGCATAGCGATCTTGAAATAGTGTTTTTGAGCAGCGAGCCTGCTCGATCTGATTTGTTGTTACAGGCTCATCAGGCCTGCCAGGATCAAGAGAATCAACGGTCAGAGAGTCCATATAACCCTGATGTGGTAAATGCAACGGCAGATCAACATGGAAATGGCGCTTCAAGGCACTTTAATGGTAACCTCTGAGCCTCAACGGCGCGATAGTCTTGCCGATATCATGACGCCACGCCCTACATCCAGAATGCAGTAGCGCAGTATCCTAATG
>JBARYO010000368.1:0-1586 GCA_049647905.1 Elainellaceae cyanobacterium
GCGGCTATGTCCTGCTCGCCCTGCTCCTCGCGCCCTATCTCAGGAAATTCGGGCAGTTCACGGTCCCCGATTTCATCGGCACACGCTACTATTCGAAGACCGCCCGCGTGGTCGCCGTCGTGTGCCTTATTTTCGTCAGTTTCACCTATATTGCCGGTCAGATGCGCGGCGTCGGCATCGTCTTCTCGCGCTTCCTCGATGTTCAGATCGAACTCGGCGTCATCATCGGTATGGCCATCGTTTTTATCTACGCCGTCCTTGGCGGCATGAAGGGCATTACCTACACGCAGGTCGCGCAATATTGCGTCCTCATCTTCGCCTATATGGTCCCGGCCTTTTTCATCAGCTTCCTCGTTACCGGCAACGCCGTCCCGCAACTTGGCCTCGGCAGCGCTGTCAACGACGGCAGCGGCATGTTCATGCTCGAAAAGCTCAACGCCACCCTCACTGACCTCGGCTTCACCCAATATACCTCCGGCACGAAGTCCACCATCGATGTCTTCGCCATCACCGCCGCGCTGATGGTGGGCACCGCGGGCCTGCCGCATGTCATCGTCCGTTTTTTTACCGTCCCAAAGGCCTCCGACGCCCGCCGCAGCGCAGGCTGGGCACTCATCTTCATCGCGCTTCTCTATACCACTGCGCCTGCCGTGGGCGCTTTCGCGCGCCTGACGTTCACGCAAAGCGTCAATGAAACCGCCTATACCGACCTGCCAGGCTGGTTCAAAACGTGGGAAGCGAATGGCCTCATTGCCTTCACCGACAGGAATGACGACGGCATCGTGCAATATCGTGCTGGAGACGCAACCGACGGCGCCCCCATCTATTCAGGCGAAGTGGGGCCGTCCGGAGAACGGCTCGTCTCCAATGCCTCTGCGACGGGCAGCGATAACGAGGTCTTCGTCGACCGCGACATCATGGTGCTCGCCCTTCCCGAAATCGCGCAGCTGCCCGGCTGGGTCATCGCGCTGGTTGCGGCAGGGGGCCTCGCCGCCGCACTATCGACTGCGGCAGGCCTGCTCCTCGTGATCTCCACTGCCGTCAGCCACGACCTTCTGAAGTCTACCTTCCACCCGGCAATCACGGAAAGGGGAGAGCTCCGCGCCGCCCGCCTCGCCGCCACTGTCGCCATTATGATCGCCGGCATCCTCGGCATCTATCCACCAGGCTGGGTCGCCCAGGTTGTCGCGTTCGCCTTCGGCCTCGCCGCCGCCAGCCTGTTTCCCGCCATCTTCATGGGCATTTTCGTGAAGCGCATGAACCGTGAAGGCGCCATCGCGGGCATGGTGACAGGCCTCGCGTTCACCTTCCTTTATATCTGCTGGTTCAAACTGCTGGCACCAGAGGCGAATGTGGCGGAAAACTGGCTGTTCGGCATCTCCCCAGAGGGCATCGGCAGCATCGGCATGCTCATAAACTTCGCCGTCGCCTGGGCAGTCTCCAGCGTCACCGCAAAACCACCCGCTAAGGTGGATGCACTGGTCGAACGAATCCGGATACCCGGAGACTAGGTTGTAAGCGCCGCCACGACCGCCCTGACTTTCGCCTGCCGCCAGCTTTGCGGCGGTGCGACCAGCCAGTAGGCC
>JBARYO010000369.1:0-8182 GCA_049647905.1 Elainellaceae cyanobacterium
CTGGTGCTCCAAGCGCCAACGGGTTCGCATCGGAGCGCAGGATTGAGCCAGCGGTGCATCAGCTCTAGCTCGCTGAAGCATCGCTCAACAGCGGTGGCGCTCGCGCGAATTAGAATGTCGTTCTCAATACACTGTAAAGTGGACGGATCTGGTTGGTGAGCTGATTGCCCCATGCGGCTATGCCTACAAAACAAGCGGTCCTTTTGAACACTGTAGCCAAGTTTTGGATGTCTCTCTACCGTGATGGCTAAGCCGCAGTGCTTAAAATTCGCCACAGCATAGCTCACCGAGTATAAATATTCCCTTTGACTATGTAGACTTCCTGCGAAGATTGCCCCAATCTGTAGGAGAATGCACGTGATATTGTGGGCTGAGCTGGGTTTAACCCCAGCTTTTGTCCTGACATTCGATCTGATGCATCCAACTATTAGTGAGGAGACCTCACATGACTGAAACCTGGTTAACAGCGCTGTCGCTGTCACCGCACCCTCTCGCTCACCATGGGTATCCGCTTGCCCAAGCGAACGTCGGGACATCAACAGCCAACTTCTTTCAAAATTTGACTGCTGGCTTTGCGTCGTTTATCCCAAATCTGCTTGGGGCGATCGCAATTCTGATTATCGGATGGTTACTTGCAACCGTCGTTGCGTCCGTCATCAAAGGTTTGCTCCAGCGCACTGAAATCGATGATCGTCTGGGCCGATGGGTTACAGGTCGGTCCGCGAGTGAAGACTCTCCCCCGGTGGAAAAGTGGATAGCCGCAGCGGTCTACTGGCTGATTATTATCTTTACGCTCCTAGCGGTCTTTAATGCGCTAGAGCTTGAACTGGTCTCAGGCCCTATTGAGAACTTCTTGGGGCAGATTTTTGAGTACATTCCTCGTGTCGGCGGTGCACTGCTGCTGCTGGGTTTGGCCTGGGTGATTGCCACAGTAGCCAAGCTGGCGATTACCCGAGGTCTGGCTCGCTTTAACTTAGACGATCGTCTGGCAGCGCAGACGGGGACCTCTGCTGAGGACAGCCCTTTCTTGGTGAATGAGACCTTAGGCAATATTGTCTATTGGTTTGTTTTCCTCATCTTCTTGCCGCTAGTTTTAGAGGCATTGGATCTTCAGGACGGCACATTAGGCCCAATTCAGGGCCTAATTGACGAGGTTCTCTCTGTCCTGCCCAACATCTTTGGCGCTATTATCATTGGCCTCATCGGCTGGATTATTGCCCGCGTTGTGCGCGGCATCGTCACTAACCTGTTGTCCTCCATGGGGGCAGATCGGTTGGGTCAGCGCTTCGGCCTTGACAGCGGCGCCACGGGCAGCAGCAGTCTTCAGCTTTCGAATCTCGTCGGCACGATTGTCTATGTGCTGATCTTGATCCCCGTCGCCATTGAGGCCCTCAACACCCTCGACATTGATGCGATTTCCGATCCGGCAACCAACATGCTGGAGCTGGCGATCACCTTTATTCCCCGCATCTTTGCCGCTGGTCTGATTATGGTGGCGTTTTACGTCATTGGCCGCTTCCTGTCTGAGCTAGCCACCACGCTGCTCACCAGCATCGGCTTTAACCGTGTCTTTGACTGGTTGGGTCTGCACGAAATTCAGCGGAACGTTCAGACAGAACCCCAAGAGCCCGTCATTCCTGCCGTTGACCCGAACGCAGACTTTGGCAGCACTCCTGAGCCTACCGTCCGTACGACGTCTGGCGGACAGAGCTTGCAGAAGCGCCGCACGCCCTCTGAAATCGTGGGTCTATCGGTACTCCTGGGTGCTCTGATTGTGGGAGCGGTCGCCGCATCTGACGCCCTTGGCTTTGACCAACTGACGGATATCTTCCAAGCGGTTCTAGGCATCTCGCTTCAGGTGCTTAGTGGCGTTGTGGTGTTTGCCATCGGCCTTTATCTGGCTAATCTGGCGTTTAATCTCATCACCAGCACCGGCTCCGGCCAGTCCCGCATTCTGGGTCAAACCGCGCGCATTGCCATCATTGGTTTGGTGAGCGCCATGGCCCTGCAGCAGATGGGTGTTGCGACCAACATCGTCAACCTGGCCTTCGGCCTCCTGTTGGGTGCCATTGCCGTTGCCATTGCGATCGCCTTTGGTTTGGGTGGCCGCGATATTGCTTCAGAGCAAATCCGCGAATGGCTCAACTCGTTCAAGGCGCGCCAATAGGTTCGCTGATAGCAGATTTCTGTAGTGCAGTATTTGGCTGCATCGGATTGAAGGCTACGTTGCTTTAGGACAGATGCCGGGGGATAATCCTACCGGCATCTGTTGTTTTTGGTTTAAACGCGATAAGGCTCAGATCATGCGGTTTCAAAAGTCGAACCCACCCCGGCAGGCGGTCATTCAATTTCTCAAAGCGCAAGCAACTGGGGGACAGATCGTCGCGCCTCCTACCTTTAGCGATGTTTTCTCAGGCCGGGTGCAGCCCTATGATGCCTACAGGAACTACGCCAAACTTACGCCTGATTTTGATTGGGCCGTTCTGCATAAAGGGCAACTCAGCAAACTCAATGTCTCGCTCCTGCTAGCCATCGATGCCTATTTACGCCCGGTTTTCGCCAACGAGGTCTTTGTCGTTTTTGCGAAAAGCACCAAGTGTAAGGTTGTTCCCTACGACTCAACCCATCTGGTCGCGTTTCGTCAGCGGCGCGCTGAGGCCATAGCTCACCGGCTGACACAGCAAGCTCCTCTATCCGGTAACCAGCTGACACCAAAGGTTCTGCAGCAGATTCATCGGGCTCAATCGGTATATCTCGGCAACCGTCAGGCGCTGACCCATACGAGCTGGGGAGGGAAGCTCATTGTCAATACCGACGACATTTCGCTGTCTCCCCACCTCTTGAGCGAAGGAAAGTGGGAGCCATGGGTGACTCGGGTATTCCAGCAAGAAATTACACCCGATATGACGGTAGTGGATATTGGCGCCAATATTGGGTACTACACAACCCTCGCTGCTTCTCTAACAACACAAACGGGGCATGTCTATGGGTTCGAGGCTAGTCCTAACCTAAGCCGTATCCTGTGGAAAAACGCCAACATCAACGGAATGAGCGACTGGGTCACTATCGTCAACAAGGCCGTGTACGACAGCACAACGACACTACAGTTCAGTCAACTCGAATCGTTTCAGGGTTCGGGAAGCATTAGCGCCCAAGGAAGCCTCGACCGGGAGGGACAGCAGCGGCAGCAAGCCTACATTCAAGAGCAGTATCGCGACAATGTCACGTTTTATGATGTTGAGGCGATCGCCTTAGATGATTATTTTGATTCCGATACATTAGTTGATTTCATCAAAATCGACGCAGAAGGAAGTGAACCCTTTATATTTGAAGGCATGCGGCAGTTAATCGCCCGCCAATCTCAGCTCAAAATTGTGTTTGAGTTCTATCCTCAGTTATTTGAGAGTGCCAACCGTAATCCGCGCCAATTTTTAGAGAGTCTGCAGCACGATGGGTTTGCTCTGCAGGCAATATCCCACCGCGAGGGCGCTGTAACCACGTCGCTAGACAATCTACTGTCAGGACAGTTTCAAGAGCTTTTGATTACCAAAGGATACGTTGGGTAAGTGAGCCTTTGATGAAGATTCGAACCATTGATGTCAAATAATCCGTGAATTCGTCATTCCAATCAGCACAATCTTTTGCGCCAGACGTCATTGTGAGTATATGACCAGAATCAAAACCGCTGGAGAGCGCCCCTCAATGACGTTGACCTCAATGACGTTGACAAGAGGTTGTGGTCAACAATGATGCTGATGATGTCAAACGCAGCCTATCAAGCGATTCGTCAATCAACGACCTATGTTGTCCAAGAGCGACGGCTACCAGGATCTAGACCCGAGCAGCTCTATACCCTTGTGATCTCGCTTGGCAAAATAGAGGCAGATGTTGAGCATCCTGACGATTGTGAGGCGCGCCTCCAATGCCCCGTGGTCAGCTTTGAGGAAGGAGACCGTCGGTATGAAGAATTCTGTCTATACCAGTCACGACAGTCCATGCAAAGCTTCCATGCCTAACTTTTTCTAAAGGAATTTCGAAATGACGGCTGAATCCTGATAGTTGTTAGATATAACGTGCATAGCGACGAAGGAAAGTCTCATGGATTCCCACATGTTCGATTTCTATGTTCCCCACGAGCTTCGGGACTCCGAACTCCTGGTTTCTTCAGCCTCAGGCGAAGCTGAGGATATTGCCCTAAAAACGAATCAAGACGATCAAGACAACCTCATCACCCTTGTTGTCGCGGTTATTCTGTTTAGCATCAACGCCGTGGTGATCGGAACGGCGATCGCTCAATTTAGCCAGTCGGTCGAGGCAATCTCTATGCCTCAAGCCGAAGTTCAGCAGACGATGGGACAGTGGGTCGCCAGTCAAAAACTTCTGTAGGACGGCGATCGTGATAAGTATAGACAAGCCCTCAGTATTGAGAGCACGGTATTGAGGGCGCAGTGTCGAGAGCACAGCGCCCTCCGCCATTTGAGCTACCGAACATCAAGCGCGTTGATGCATGCTGATTGCTCTGTGCTTTACATACCTTAATATATCTTGACGATGCACTTTTCTAGATGCCAAGTTCAGTAATAATACGGATCTGGGCAAACGGTTTGTCCAGTGGTAAGGCGATGTAAGCAACGCTGGAGCAATATCTCGTTTCAGGAAAATATTGACCCTAGCAGGACAGAACAGGGGCAGCTTCAAGGATCTATAATCTTTGTAAAGACTGCATAGACCTCGAAACTCCAGCAGGCTATTTGAAAGCAAAAGCAGTTATAAAAAAGATACCTCAAAGCCGATTTTACATGGCTGTGCTGGCTCGATATATAGATTCAGCATAGTGAGATCAGCCTTGGGTGTGTGGTGCTTTGATCTACTAGTCCATGCTTCGTGGCTGCATTCTACCGATGGGGTACCACTACGTGAGTACCCAAACGACCACAGGGGCTTAAACAGCATTCAAGGAATGGGTCAGCCATGTCTATCTCCGCTTGCGGCGTGAGCATGTGACCGGAATCAACCATATGGGAGAGCGTTCCCCGATAGTGCCGTCTGCTCGCGGCTACCTACGGCATATTGACACCGTTGCGTTGACTCGCTTGTCTAGTTCGGGCTCGCATATTTCTGCAGAGCAAGCTTTCTTCAACAACTAAAGGCTTAGAGTAATGCCTCAAGTGAGAACCCAATTGCGCTGAGCAATTAGGTTAAGAACCCTGGGTGCGATCGTAGATGTTATACATTCTCCGTTGAATTAGAAGCCACTAAAGACTCTCTTTTATCGACTAATCTTCAAGTCGAAAAATTTTACTTGTCGCAAACCTAGTTTGCTTTTTCCCTGCATCCTTACTGCCATTCAAAGAGCAAAATCTGATGGAATCTGTCAAAAGAAAAGGCTTCCTAGCTTCGCATATAAAGGCACTTCGTCCTAAGCAGTGGACCAAGAATCTTGTCATATACGCGGCGCCTCTGTTTGCTTTTCAGCTCACCTTGAGCACACTGATAAACGCAACCATTGCGCTGGCGCTATTCTGTAGCCTGTCAAGCTGTTTCTACCTCGTCAACGATATCCTAGACGTGGAATCAGACCGCCGACATCCAGTAAAGCGCTATCGCCCTATTGCATCTGGTGCTGTGACAGTGCCCGTTGCGATCGCCATGGCAGTCGTCTTATCGATTGGCAGTTTGTCGATTGGAACTTTGCTGTCCCCTTACCTAGGCATTGTTCTAGCATCCTATGCTGTGCTGCAAATAGCCTATAACCTACAGTTAAAGCACAAAGTTATTTTAGATATTATTGCTATTGCGACTGGATTTATTTTGCGCGCTTGCGCAGGTGCTGCTGCGGCCAACGTCGGTGTTTCACCGTGGTTTCTCCTCTGCGTAGCAATGCTAGCCTTATTTCTCGGGATTGAAAAGCGTAAGGCTGAACTTAGAGTATCAGAAATTAAGGGCAGCAAGTCTAGAAAAGTGCTTTACCGGTATACCCATGTCTTGCTAGCACGTATGGAGAGTTCCGTTACTACTGGAGCTATCATGTGCTATGCGCTTTGGAGCTCTGGGTCAGCAGTACATGGGGCAAGTACACCCTGGATGATGCTAAGTCTACCCTTTGTGATATACGGCATCTTTCGCTATCAGCTATTGAGCGATCCCGATGAAGCTTTAAAACGGCAAGAAAGAAGTAATAAAGATAATTCTACTGAGCGACCTGAAGAGGTTTTACTAACAGATCGACCCATTGCGCTTACGGTTATAGCGTGGGGCATTACGGTGTTCACAATTATGACGCTAAACGTACAGGGTGTTCTCTAGCTAGCTTTATAGATTGAGCTAGATGCATCAGAACTAAATTAATTGAGACGCCATGGGGATTCCATCAGCAACATCGTCACATAGTCGACCACATAAGCGTTTTCAAATACGGCTACATCGCGTTGCCAATATTGATATTGCTCAGCTAAAGCACAAAGGTATATCGGGAATCATTCTCGATCTAGACAATACAATTGTTTCAGAAGATGATCAGTATGTGTCCCCTTTTGCTGAGGACTGGATAAAAACAGCTCAGAAAGAAGGACTAAAGCTCTTTCTCCTTTCAAATGGCAAGCGAAAACATCGGGCCGACTACTGGTCCCGTAGATTGCAAATGCCTGCTATTAGTCCGGCCCACAAACCACGACCGAAGAGCTTTCGTCTAGCCTTACGCCACATGGAATTGCATCCCCATGAAGTTGTCGTCGTTGGCGATAGCTTCCATACCGATGTCTGCGGTGCTTGGATGATTGGTAGCTCATCAATTCAAATCTGTAGCCTACCCCATCCACCGCGATGGTGGGAGGCGTTGGTCGGGCGATGGCTGCAGCAACGCGATCCTGATCCTGATAGTCTCTGGCGGTTTGAAGCGTAGCTATTGCTAGCAACTGCCTTACATGCCCTAATGATTTGTCAACGACAACAGCTTACGTTAACTATTAAATCTCTACCACTATGGCATCACAACTTCTATTTCCTGGATTGGTAGCCGTCACTGTTGGCTTAAATACATTAGCTCAGGTTTTATTGAAAGCTGGAGCAGGGCGCAATCTACTCAACCCCTATTTAATAGGGGGAGTGATTGTATATGGCGTAAGCACAATGATTTATATCGGCGTTCTTAGCAAAGTCAATTTGTCTTTAGCCTATCCGTTGATTATTGGCCTAACCGTAATTGCCACTACTGTGGCAGGTAGTTTGTTGTTCAAAGAGCGGGTCGATCCATCTAACTGGATTGGCATAGGGCTCATGATTAGCGGGATTTGGGCATTAACTATAGGGAAGGGATAAGCCCTACGCAGGTTTCCAAAGAGTTTTTGATAGCAAAAACACTTCGACAGATAATTTGCTCGCACAAGTTGATATTTCGACACCTAAGATTTATCTTATGGAACTACCAAAACTTCACGACAACAGCAAGTACTACCGCTATCTTTTGATAGCTGTTTTGGCAGTGCTCACACGGTGTGTTTGGGCAATACTTGTTCCAGTATCTCCCGTATCCGATAGCGTTGCTTACGATACCTTTTCGCAAAATCTCGCATTTTGTCAGAATTATGGCTGGAACTGCGATGAGCCTAGCGCCTATTGGGCAGTAGGGGGCTCTTTCGCCTATGCCGCCTTGTATTATTTGTTTGGGCATACTTACGAGCCCATCGTCTTTTTCAACGTTGCTGTAGGTGTTGCAATTGTCATTATTAGCCAACATCTTGCTGAACGCTGGTTTGGTATTCGAGCTGGAATTATAACGGGCTTGATTCTAGTATTTTGGCCTTGCCAGATTCAGTTCGTAACGACGTTGAATAGTGAACTTTTATTCACTGCCCTATGGCTAGGGGCTTTAGTCTTATGGGATTGTAAATCGCTGCCGTTTTCATTTAGGGTCTTGAGCACGGGAATTGTTCTAGCAGCAGCCTGCTACGTTAAACCTATAGCGCTTTTGATTCCATGTTTATTGATGCTTGTCGATTATGTTAAATCTCGAGAGATTTGGAAAAATGTTGCCGCTGTCGTAATTATGCTAGTGACTATTGGCACTTTGGTGATGCCATGGTCAATTCGAAATACTCAAGTATTTGGACAGTTTGTCTTAATTTCAACCAATGGCGGGGCAAATTTCTGGATGGGCAACAATCCAGAGTCTACAGGAGGATAC
>JBARYO010000370.1:0-2147 GCA_049647905.1 Elainellaceae cyanobacterium
CCAAAGCCCTTGCAAAATTCGAGGGCCAGCTGCTTTTCTGATGCCAGCGACGCTAGCTCTTTGATGACCTCATTGACGAGAGCAGCAACATTGAACGAGGAAAACGCCAGGGTCTTACGACCAGCCTCATAGCGATAGACCTCCAACATGGTGTTGACCATGCTGAGCAAGTTCTGGTTGCTGATAATCATAACGTCGAGTGCTTGGCGCAGTGCCTCAGATACGCTGCCAAACGCGCCGCTGTTGATGAGCTGCAGCATGCGGTCTGCGGCTACCAATGGTGTACGCAGATCATGGGTCAACCGGGAGACAAAGTCCTCTCGCTGGGACGCAATTTGGTCTCGTTCTTCAATAGTGCGTCTCAGGAGGTCGTTCTGTCGGGCCAAGCGCTCTTCCGCCCGCTTCCGCTCTGTGATATCGATGACAACACCGGCCATCCGAATTGGATGGCCCTGTTGATCCCGCTGGGCTTTAGCGCGAACAATGCAGTAGCGATGGTCGTAGGACGGGCGGCGCTGAAGCTGGAGTTCGATGTCGAAGGGTTCGTTCCGCTCTAGGTGAGCCGTAATCGACTGCCTGAAGCGATCGCGGTCGTCAGGGCAGACCAAATCACAAAATTCCTCGAATGTTTCTCCAAAGTCATCCCGAGATAGACCCACGATCTGGAACAGCCGCTCGTTGAAATAGATTCGACCTCGATTCAAGTCCCAGTCCCAAATGCCATCGTTGGCGCCCTCTAGAACAAAGCGATAGCGCTCTTCACTTTCCCGCAGCCGCCTATTAGCCGATGATGCCTCCACCTCGGCGCGATGCAGACGAATAACATTGTTGAGGACTTGCGATAACGTTTTGGCCGACAGCCGATCCTTGGAGAGATAGTCAGATGCCCCCGCCTTTATCAGCTCCACCGCTACCTGGTCATCGCCTTGCCCAGTCAAAATAACCAGCGGCGTTTCGATGCCATCAGCGCGCAGGTTTTGAACCAGAGCCATGCCGTCTTTGTCCGGCAGCCGATAATCCACAAAGATGCAGTCGTAAGACGCTTTATCAAGCGCGACTAATGCGGTGGCACAGTCCTCAGCCTCCCGCAAATCCGATACGATATTGGCCTGCCGTAGCGCGCGGCGCAAGGTCATCCGATCGACTTCATCATCATCGACAACCAAAATTTTTAGTTGCTCTTCCATTACTCTTCCATAGTTGGCATATCATTCGGCAGCTGAGTTCATTGGGGCTGTTGGCCCTATGGAATTTCGTTGACGGTCCAGTATTGGTTCACAATCGCCATCGCTTCTACAAAGTCAGCAAACGGGACAGATTTGAGGATATAGCCTGCGACATTAAAATCATAAGCGTTGACTAAATCTTGATCGTCATCTGACGTAGTCATCACAACAACCGGAATGTTGCAAAGATCACGATCAGATCGCAGCACTTCAAGAAACTCTATTCCGCCCATCCTAGGCATATTCAAGTCCAAAAAGATGATGCGGCGCTCTTGAGGGATAACGGGCGATCCAGTAGCGTCATGCTGCCTAAGTAATTTGAGCGCTTGTTGACCATCCCCAGCGACATAAATGGGATGGCTCAACCGATTGCGTTTCAGTGCCCGCTTCACCTTCATGACATCCACCTCATCATCTTCGACGAGAAGAATATGAAGCGCCCTATCTGTCACCTCATCCGTACTCAACACAACATTTGCCTCAACATAGCCATGGTTACTAGCACTGTACGCGGCCATTCACATCAGTACAACACCTTTGACTTTAGAATGCCAAGTTATCCATGGCCTCAGTAGAAAGATGTATTACTCCGAGAACAGAGGTGGATTGTGTAGAGCAATCTGTCTCAAGGCGCTAGCGTATAGGCCAGGTAAACCTAAACGTCGCTCCGCTGCCAAGCTCAGATTCAACGCTGATCTCGCCGCCCTCCGCTTCGATTATTTTTTTCGTAATCGCAAGACCTACCCCCGTATTTTCGGTTTTGTCACGAGGCTCAAGCACCTGAAAGATCGTAAAGATCTTGTCGTGATGCTCGGGCGAGATACCCGGACCATCATCCTTGATTGCAAACTCATAAAAGTTGCCAGCTGGTCTAGCCGTAATCTCGATACGTCCTTCACCCTTGTGGTGATGCTTGATCGC
>JBARYO010000371.1:0-2995 GCA_049647905.1 Elainellaceae cyanobacterium
CTATCCTCAGGACCATTGCTATCAATCTCTTCCGCGCAAACGGCTTTGACTCGATTACCCAGGGCATCAGGATGCTTGCCCATGATGTCAGACAGCTATTTTCCTTCCTGCAGTAGATCAGCCCTGCTTTGTAAAGGGGGCCGGGGGGATCTCCCCGACATCCCCTATGATTTGTACGACCAAATAACGCCGTGGAGCACCACAAATGCTTGAACTCAGGCCAAACTGCGAGTGTTGCGACAAAGACCTACCGCCAACCTCCACCGAAGCCGTCATTTGCACCTTCGAATGTACGTTTTGCACCCACTGTGCCAAGATAGTGCTGCAGGGCATTTGTCCCAACTGCAGCGGTAACCTCCAGCCCCGTCCAATTCGCCCAGTAGACGCCTTAACGCAGCATCCCGCCAGTACCCATCGGGTCTTGAAACCAGGCGGATGTAGCCAGCTCATCTAGAGCAGCCCATTTAGAGCGGCCCGAAGCCTACCCATCTTGCTGGGGATCCATCCGCTCCGTCGTCATGGCACAGCGATCGCCCTGTTGAGCGTGCTGGCTCACTTGCGGCGGCACCAGCCCCACCACATGGGGCACCGGGCGAGGAATATAGCCCATTAGCGATTCCCCTTGGTAGGCCAAAGAGGTGCTGGCCCCCGAATCCAGCATCACGGCTTCTCGCACGCCATACTCAGCAAGGGTTTCCCCCAGGTAGATCGCGTCAATGCGCTCATGGGTAACGCCAATCACCGGCTGTCCCGCCCGATTCACCCCCCAAAAGGCGCGGTGACGGGGGGCATCAAAGTCGAACAGGCCGTTGAACGATTCTGGCGTCCGGGGCAGGCCGTCTTTCACCAGCCACGCCGCCGCCACAAAAGCATCTGTCACCGCCGGCATCGCTTCCCGCAGCCCATCAAGGGTGTTGTGCTGGTTGGCGTCAAAGGGGATAAACTCCACGCCACCCTCGCTGATCAGCACCAGCGGACGGCCATTGAGCAACGGATTTTCTCCCGGCACACCGGGGACAAACTGCCGAGTGCTGCGGCTGTACACCGGCCCCAGCATGGTGTTGGAATCGAGATACTCCATGGAGAAAAACCCGCCATCCACAGCGGCAACGATATCCGTATCCGCAATAATTTCGTTCACCTGGTAGCGGCTGTCGGCATGGATCGTCACCGGCTTGCCGCCGTAGATCAGCGACATCGGCACATCGTCAATCATCACTTCGGCCCGCTCTACCGGCGCTTGGAAATCAAAGGCGGTCCCCCACTCTGGGGACGGGGGGCCACCCCAGGCATTTTCCAACGCCCAGGCAATTTGAGACTGGCCAATGCGGTCCACCGCCAACAGGTTAGCGGACTCCCCAGCAAAGCGATCTTCCCAGTTGTCCATGGTCAGCGCCGCGCGGAAGCCCGCCTGCTGCACCGCCTCGGCCACGCGCTCATCATAGTTGCCTTCTGGGTAGGTGAAGTACTGAATCGGGATGCCCAGCTTTTCTTCTAAAATCTGCTTGGACTGAGTGATTTCGGTCTGCAGGTCCACATCCGACACCTCCCGCAGATCCGGGGGATGGTTGACGCTGTGGGCCGCGATGGTGACGAGGGGGTCAGCGGCCATCTCCTGCACCTGCGCCCAGGTCATGCCGGGGCGACCGTGGTCCCGCCCCACCTTAAAGGTATAGATGGAAAACAGGCCCGGGTAGCCGTACTCCTGCAGCAGGGGAAACACATGCTCGTAATGGCCCAAATAGCCGTCATCAAAGGAGAGCATCACGGGCTTTTCCGGCAGGGGCAGTCCGGTCCGCAGATGGGATACCAGCTGGTCCATAGTGATGGGAGTAAAACCCTGCTCTTGGATTAGCTGCAGGTGGGCCTCAAACTCCTCATAGGTGACGTCAAAGAACACCTCTTTTTCCGGCACGATGTCGTGATACATCAGCACCGGCACCCGCGCCAGCTGCGATCGCTCACTCAGCTCGGGCCAGGGCTGGGGAGATAGGTTGGCCATCAGCTGGGGACCAAACGACCTCACCATGGTGGCCAAAGCGCTTTCCGGCTGGTCTACCCAACTGGCCAGCTGAGCCGCCTGTCTCGCCACACTGTCCATATCCGCCGTCAGGGTGGAGGTCAGGGTGAAGCAGGCAGAATTAAAGTCTCCCTCCCCGTCGGTCCATTGGTCGGCGGTGTCACTGGTGTCACCGTCTGCTGGGTCGTACTCCTGATAATATTCCTGGGACACCGCTTGCCTTGCGGTATTGGTCGAGAGCAGCGGCGCGGTCAGCAGCATTGTGGCAGGGACTAGTCCGAACAGGAGAGGGTGACGTCGGACAAACGACCTGAGTAGCATCATCGGTGGCCTTAGAAGGGGTGACGTGGGCGAAACCATGGGATAACGGCGCTCAAACCAGCTGTGGTATGCGCTCCCAACGACGTTCTACCCGATTCTAATCGAAATACTGAGTCACCTAGGCGACATCGGGACAGATAACCCAATCTTGAGGCGACGCGCCATAGCCCTACCCCCCAGGATTTTGCCTAAACCTCCACCGCACTTTGCAGCACCCGCCGAATGACGGCCTCTGGCACCTGGTCCACCAGCGTCGCGGCTCCTAGAGCCGTGGGCAGCACAAAGCGCACCTGCCCCTGCTTCACCTTCTTATCGGCCTTGAGGGCATTCAAAATCGCATCAATATCAAGGTCGGGGAGCGCCGTGGGGAGCCCCGCCCGCTCAATCAACCGGGTCTGCCGCGCCGCCGTAGCGCTCTCCCAATAGCCCATCTCAGCGGCGATCGCCCCTGCTGCCACCATGCCGATGGCCACCGCTTCCCCATGGTTGACGCTGCGGTAGCCCGTGAGGCTTTCCACCGCATGGCCAACGGTGTGGCCATAGTTCAAAATCGCCCGCAGCCCCGACTCCTTTTCGTCCTTGCTCACCACGTCAGCCTTCGCCTGACAGGAGCGCAGCAAAATAGTCTGCAGCAGCTCGGCGGGCATATCGGGC
>JBARYO010000372.1:0-3418 GCA_049647905.1 Elainellaceae cyanobacterium
ATGATTAACCGCGCCCCCCGTAGGTTGGCCCCAGTGAGATTTGCCCCTCTGAGATCGGCTTTGATTAGGGCCGACCGACTCAAGTCCGCCCGAATCATATCGGCATTGCGCAAGTCGGCATCATCTAACTCTGTGGCCTGCATTTTGCTCTCAATCAGGTTGGCATCCCGTAGGGTTGCATCTCTGAGATCGCCTAAGTTGAAGCGTGTGCGCGCTAGGTCAGCACCGGTCAAATCTGCGCCGCTCAGGTTCGTGCCCACGAAGCTATCACCGTGGAGGTCTGCACCGCTCAAGTCGCTACCGCGCAGATCTTTACCTCGAATTTCAAAGCTGCTCAAGTCAGGGGAAACATCTGGGTTATCGCGCCGCCATTGGTTCCAGCCGTCGATTCCGCCCTTAAGCAAACTGATGTGCTCTTCGTTGGCCACAGTACTCTCCTGGGACTACAGTGTATTGACTCGCATCTTAGCGGCAACCGTGCCCGACGTCACTGTGCTAGGGAGGTATCTGTGCCATTCTTCGGAGTAAGCCTCTACATCGTGACAATGCGCATCATTAAGGCCCAGCAGCGGCTGATCTGGATCGGACTATTAATAACCCTGTGGCTGTTGTGTAGCGGGGCTGCAGCCTATGTGCCGTCAGACAGCCCCTTGAGCGATCGCCTGCAGCAGTTCCCGGTCTGGACAAGCAAGCCCCCCGTCAAGCCTGCTGTTGGTGACTTACCCTACCCTGACGGGTTTTTGGGTCGGTGGCGCGTTACTACCACGCTCATTGATTTGGCTGCGCCCTTGGCCCCAGACATCATCACCCCTGGTTTCGAAGGCAATCGACCTTACCTCAATCAGCCCACAATTTTCCAGGCGCGATTTGTGCGATCGCCCATCAGTCAAGCGACCCTCGTTACTCTGCCGGTGACGCCACTGCATATTGTGCCCCTCACCCGACGCCCAACCCCCGTAGTAGCCGACCGCGCCTTTAACAGCCTCAACCTCATGCGGGCCTATCTCGACCAATCTTCAGAGGAAAGCGGAAGCCTGGTTCAGCAGGTAAAGGTAGATCCCGAGGCCCCCAACCGGCAGGTGACTCTAATGAAAGGCGATCGCCAGCTGGTAACCACCATTACAGGGCGGGTTACTGAAACCCCCTCACGGGATACCTTCATCACCAGCGAAGTTTTTCAGCAGATGTTCCTTGGGGTGCCGCAGCCCTACCTCAACGAAGTCGAGTCAACAACTGCCTACACCTGCGCCGAATCCTGCGTAGTTTCTGAACAGGATGCCGCACTAACTCACATTACGGCGGACCAGGTGACGGCCATTTACCTCTCGCCCCAAGACCCAGAGTTCTTTGCAGCGGGGTCACAGCCTGTAGCCTTGTACCGATATGCGATGCAGTTTGAGCGCCTGCCAGAATAACGAACGAGCTAGGGCGGTATTCACCACCGGGGCATTGATTTCAGTCTGAGGGGCGATCGCTACTATGGAAGAGTTACCTACAGGCGGCAGGTTACGTCATGCGTAATTGACGCCAAAACTCATACCGACATCCCCGGTTCACGGGTGTAGCGCTGGTAATATGGGACTCGGCGCTAAGTTCTTGGTAACTTTGTGTTGAGATATTTTACAATTGTTGTAATTGCCACTGTTACTGCCAATGGTACCTGCGTGGTGCCATGGTGAAGTGAACCGTAACCCGGATGTAGTCACAGCAGTCTGTCGCAGTTAGGCCATTGACGTTTACATATCGCAGTTAGTTTGTCGCAGATTACATCGAGAGCAACCATGAAAGACCTCACCCGTTATCGAAATATTGGTATCTTTGCCCATGTGGACGCCGGTAAGACCACCACCACAGAGCGAATTTTGAAGCTCACCGGCAAGATTCACAAGATTGGTGAGGTGCATGAAGGTGCGGCAACTACTGACTTCATGGATCAAGAGCAAGAGCGCGGCATCACGATTCAGTCAGCCGCCACCTCCTGCTTTTGGAACGATCACCAGCTCAACATCATTGACACCCCTGGCCACGTGGACTTCACCATTGAGGTGTATCGCTCCCTCAAGGTGCTGGATGGTGGCGTGGGCGTGTTCTGCGGATCCGGCGGTGTAGAGCCCCAGTCGGAAACCAACTGGCGTTACGCCAACGACTCCAAAGTGGCCCGCATCATCTACGTCAATAAGCTAGACCGCATCGGTGCGGATTTCTTCCGCGTGGTGAAGCAGGTGGACGAAGTGCTGGCGGCAAAGCCCATGGTGATGGTGCTGCCCATTGGCGTTGAAGAAGACTTTATCGGCGTTGTTGATCTGCTCACCCGTAAAGCTTGGGTGTGGGACAACTCTGGCGATCCTATGGGCTATGAGATCAAAGACGTCCCTGAAGACATGAAGGACGACGTTGAGACCTACCGCACTGAGCTGATTGAGCTGGCGGTGGAGCAGGATGACGACGTCATGGAGAAGTACCTCGAAGGCGAGGAGCTGTCCATCGATGAGATCAAAAAATGTATCCGTAAAGGCACCCGAGATCTGGTCTTCTTCCCCACCTACTGTGGATCCTCCTTCAAGAATAAGGGTGTCCAGCTCGTCCTGGACGCGGTTGTGGATTACCTACCCAGCCCCACCGAAGTCAAGCCCCAGCCCGAGGTGGATCTCGAAGGTAACGAAACTGGCGAATTCGCCATCGTGGACCCCGATGCCCCGATGCGCGCATTGGCCTTCAAAATTATGGATGACAAGTACGGCGCGCTGACCTTTACCCGCCTGTACTCTGGCACGATCTCCAAGGGTGACACGGTGCTCAACACCGCCACTGGCAAAACCGAGCGCATCAGCCGCCTTGTGGAGATGCACGCCAACTCTCGGGAAGAGGTGGATTCGGCTCAGGCGGGTGATATTATCGCCATCGTCGGCATGAAGAACGTGCAGACGGGCCACACCCTCTGCGATCCGAAGAAGCCGGCTACGCTAGAGCCGATGATCTTCCCTGACCCGGTGATTTCTGTCTCCGTATCGCCTAAAAAGAAGGGCGACAACGAGAAAATGGGCATGTCCCTCAGCAAAATGGTCCAGGAAGACCCCTCCTTCCACGTGGAGACCGATCAAGAGAGCGGCGAGACCATCATCAAAGGGATGGGGGAACTGCACCTGGATATTAAGGTGGATATCCTTAAGCGCACCCACGGCGTTGAGGTGGAAATGGGTAAGCCCCAGGTGGCCTACCGCGAGTCCATCACTAAGCACCTTGCAGACAGCTACACCCACAAGAAGCAGTCCGGTGG
The DNA here is from genome assembly GCA_049647905.1 of Elainellaceae cyanobacterium. GTDB lineage: Bacteria > Cyanobacteriota > Cyanobacteriia > CAKZMO01 > CAKZMO01 > JBCCAG01. The sequence goes on from JBARYO010000372.1 coordinate 3,278, forward strand.
TTCCGGTCAGTACGCCAAGATTGACTATGCCATTGAGCCTAACGAGCAGGGTGAAGGGTTTGCCTTTGAGTCTAAGGTGACCGGCGGTAACGTGCCTCGGGAATACTGGCCTGCAGTCCAGAAGGGCTTCGAGACCAGCAT
>JBARYO010000373.1:0-11202 GCA_049647905.1 Elainellaceae cyanobacterium
TCATTGGTGTCACTCAGCTCCAAATTGTAAAATTCCACCGCCGCTGCATCGAAGTAGGGACCGGCATGCCAGGTCCCTACGTGGAGCATCACAAAGCAATTGCCTGGAATTTGAAAGGCTTGAATTGCGGCTCGGTCTGGTGTGTCTTCTGGCCCTGGCGGCGCAACGCCCAATAGCCAGGTTTGGCCTCCTAAGGCTCCCAAGCACTGGGTACATCTCCGATGGCGGGTGATCTGATGAAACCGTCGACCGCGACCCGTCAGCCGCATAATGTAGAACCGAGGCGTTCCTCGATCGAGCACGAGCTGAGCATCTGAGGTATCGAATCGCTTGCCGTCTGGCGACGGAAAAATGACTTGCCCAAAGGGAGAGAACCGCTCTGGCGTAATAGGCTGTGCGGTGATCTTAATGATTTGAACGGCTTCAGTCATCCTGTAATCATCCCCAACGCTAGCAGCAAAAACCGGAAAGGGAACACCACCACTAGGAGCCATATCGCAACCCCCACCTCGCGGGCTGTCCCTTGAAATGCCTGTGGGAAGACTTTGATGGGGGGAGACTCACGCATAGGGCTAGACCGACGGCTGACCGTCAACCGGGAGCAGAAAGATAAAGGGCCGAGAGATTGTTCTCCGGGCCTTTTATCGTACAGGAGCTCAGTCCCGTAAAGCGGCGTCAAAGATGACAAAGCTGTCAGTTGAGGCTAACTTTTACCACCTTGTTCTTTTCCTCCTCAGCCTTGGGTAGCGTCAAATGGAGAATGCCGTTTTTGTACTCAGCAGAAACCTGCTTTACTGGGTGCTGAATTTTTCAAAAGTGGAGGGCAGTTTGTTCACTCTCCACCTTTGAGACCTGCCGCGTACCGCAGTATTTGCTCTCGAACCTAGCCATTGCGATCGCTGCCCGTAGGATCCCCATCGCCATCAGCAAAGATAATGACGGTTGCTTTCCGGAGCCTCGGGTTCGGGTGAAGCCCGTAGCTATCCCCGTTGCGCTCTAGAGATGCCACAACGGCTTCTCGGCGATCCTCTGTTCTGGAGTCAAAGTCTTTGAAGGGGACAACAGTCAGCCGGACGGCATTTTGACCCGGCGGAATGACAACCATGTTGCCCTGGGGGCTTTGTCCCGCATTTTGGTTCCCCTGCTTTAGTTCGTAGTCCGCATTGGTTCTAGGCTGTCGCCCCGGTGTGGCGCTACCGCTGATGCCGTAGTGAACTGTCGTTGGACGATTGGTCGGTGGATGAAGGCGGATTTCGAACTCCCCCTGTTCCGAGGCAACGGCTCGATTCCCATGCTCTGGTTCCCGAGCTTCGCTATCCGTGGCGCGAATCGAGACAAGTGGTGGCGGGGCATCTGAAATAAATACTGTTGCCCGAATATCCTCAGGGTTAGGATCCAGCTGATAGCCAGCGCTACCCGTTAGCTGAACCACAACGGTCTCCTGAGATTCGGTTTGATTATCTCCTATGGGGATTACGGGGATAATTAAACTCCGGCTATTGGCCGGGATAGCCACCCGACCGGTGACGCCAGCGGCATTGCCCCGCAGTCGGCTGTAGTCTGAACCGATAGTTGCCGTACCACCGATGCGGTAGTTGACGACCGTGGGACGTGAAACCGCCTGATCCAAGGTGATTTCAAACTCGCCATTCTGCTGACGCTGCCCTCTGCCAGGCTCTCGGGCTTGGGGCTTGGTCGCTCGAATTGACGCGATTGGAATAGGTGGAATATCCGTGATAATGACGGTATCGATTTCTTGGCCCAGGAAAAACCGGTATGGGCGCGGTAAGAGCTGAACCGTGACGACCTCATTGCCTTCAATGGTGCGATCGCCCTTAGGGATTACGGGGATAGTGATGCTGCGCTGGCCCTCAGGGATGACCACGGTGGGAACCCGGCCAGGGACGCCGCTGCCCTTTAAAGGGAAGTAGTCTACTCCAGGGGTAGCGCTGTTGGGTGCGCTGCGGATGATGCGATAGCTGACGGGCAGGCCAACGGACGGCGCGGCATCATTTTCGCCAATATGGATGGTAAACTCTCCATCCTGGCGAGCACTACTACTCCCCGGTTCTACGGCGCGAGGTTTGGTCGCGTCAATACTCACGGTGGGGAAGGGTGTATCTGTAATGGTTACAGTTGCGCTGCTTGGGGTTCCGATCCGGTAGGCATTTTGTGGCGTTAGGCTTATGGTCACAACTTCAGGCCCTTCGGTTTCGCGATCGGTTGCCGGGATAACCGGAATAGTCACACTCCGGCTTCCCTGGGGAATAGTTGCTTCCCGCCTAGCGAAGGGGCGCTGGTCATAGTCGTTTGGAGATGCGCTGTTGGGTGCCGTGTCCACAATGTCGTAGGTGACAGAAATATCGTTGAGGCGATGGCGATCGCCACGGGCAAGCTCAATGGTGAACTCCCCAATGAGGCGGGATACCCCAGGGCCAGCCTCCCTCGCCTGGGGACGGCTCGCCCGGACGATAACCACAGGTAGCGGGGTATCTGTAATCGTCACCTGGTCTTGGGCATGGCCTAGCTGATATCCATCACCGGGCTCCAGTGTGGCAACCACGGTCTCATCGCCTTCATCCAGGCGATCTTCCAGGGGTATGACGTCAATGGTGACATCCCGGTTGTTGGCCGGAATCCTAATGTGTCTAGGAGTAGTGCTGCCAAGAGTGTTGGGGAAGCCGGGAGATGACAGCTGATAATCCCCGTCTGCATCTGCACTAAACGTTGCACTGCCCCCAACGACTAGGTTGACGAACAGATCAGCTCTAGGAACTGAGTCGCTGTGGGCGATAGATACCGTGAACTCTCCATTTCTGCCCGCCTGCCCCAGTCCTGGCTCCTTGGCGAAAGGTTTTGTGGCTTTGATGCTGACGGTTGGCAACGGCGGCGCATCAACGATGATGACCCGACCGGAATTCTCAGTGGGGTGAACGGTGTAGGTGTTGGTATTGCGCCCCACTAGGCTCACATCTACAGTCTCGCTCCCTTCGTGCTCGTCGTCGAGTAGCGGCACCACGGGAACGAACTTTGCACGCTCTCCTACGGCGAAGGTAACGGATCGACCAATGGGAGCAAAGTCTCGACGCTCTGTCGCTGTAGAGAAATTCTCCAGAATGAAGTCGACTGCTATCGGTCCGGTGTCGTCGGTGGGTGCTTTGTCCAAACGGATGAGGAATTCGCCGATGTTGGGCTCATCCCCGGGTCGTGTTTCCGCCGCGTCTGGATCTGGCGTTTCTAAGCTCGCTATGGGTGGGGGTGGTGGAATAACCTGCAGGGAGGTATCAATCCTGAAGTGGGAGCCTCTGGTGTGACGTTCTGCCTGGAACAAATCGAAGCTGTAGTCCTGACCCTTGACCAGCTCTAGCGTTTGACCGTTCCCCAGATCGCGGACAAGGCGATCTGAGTTGTTTTGAATCCTTAAGTCAATGGTGCCGCGTTCGCGACGATGGCTGCCGCCCAAATCGATGACCAGCTTACCGTCAATAAATACCCAGAGGTCATCATCGCCATCGAATGTAAATAGCTCTGTGCCGTTGTAAGTAAAGGTATGTCCCGTGACTTCAAGGGTGAAGTGGTAGTTGTGCGCGTTCGTATCATCACGCAGGGCATTACCAAAAAACTGGTGATCGAATAAAAAATCTAAGTCTTCCTTCTCTCTGGGCGTAATCACCCCAGCCCTTGCTTTCCTTTCGATTTCGGCTTTGTCGAGCGGGAAAAAAGCTTGACTATCAAAGGTAAACACACCGTTTCTATCGGGGCCATCTAGGGTAATAGCATGGGGAACCCGGCGATTAAAGCGGTGGTCATCGTTGTACCAAGCCTTGAAATTTTCAGGGCCAGTTGTTGGATCTTCTTGGGGATGAGGCGGGGTAGGGCGGGTAGCTGCGTAAACGGGCTTACCGTCAGATCCTAATGTGGATTCAACAATACCGGCAATGACTTGTGTTCCGCCCACGGTTTTCCCCCGAAACCGTTCAAAGTCTGGGTGGGGTTGGAGGTCGGGAAATCGCTCATTGATCTTCCGCCAATTTTCATCAATCTCGGTTTGCTCAGCAGGAGATAAGTCGTCAAAGGTAGAGGGTCTCGCTACAAAACTGCGGATAACGCCGTGGAGTTGAATAGACATAGTTTTTCCGGGGGATTGAGGTCGGCGGGGACGTCATGCGAATGCCATGCCATGCTGATGCAGAAGGTACGCACGCTGTGGTAAATCTACCCCGTGTCTCCTAGAGATTTCGGATTCCCTCAGAATGTTTTATGTATTTCCGTTAGAAAACTTAAAAAATGATTGCTGCTACCCTGGAGGTCAAAGCCGTACTGGTGAAGGGGGCATCAAGGCCGCTTTGGGGTACGGGATCCGCTTATGGTTGTATTGCTGCCACACCCGCACAAAAATTTCGGCAATGCGGTTCATGTCCGGACGACTCAGTCCAGAGTCTACAAGCTGGTCATCCTGCCAGCGGGCCCGTAGAATTCGGTTTACCATTGCCAGCGCTTCTTCAGGGGTGGCGTCCTTGAGCGATCGCAGTGCCGCTTCGCAAGAGTCCGCTAGCATTACGATGCCGGTTTCTCGAGACTGAGGGATTGGGCCGAAGTAGCGAAAATCATCTTCATTCACCTGAATGGTAGGATCAGCCTTGGCACGTTCCTTCGCCTGATAATAGAAGTAGGTGATTAGCATTGTCCCCTGATGCTCAGGGATAAACGCCTGAATCGCACCGGGCAGACGGCACTTACGGGCCATGGTCAACCCCGCACTGACATGCTTTTTGATAATTTGGGCACTGACCCAGGGGTCGTCGATCTCATCGTGTTTGTTGGTGCGCCCCATCTGATTCTCGATGAAGCCTTCGGGGTCATGCATTTTGCCGATGTCGTGGTACAGCGTACCTGCCCTAACAAGTTCTACGTTACCCCCCAGCTCTCGGGCTGCAGCCTCGGCTAGACTGGCGACGAACAAGGTATGCTGAAACGTCCCTGGTGCTTCTGAGGCAAGACGCTTGAGGGTAGGACGGTTGGGGTTCGACAGCTCCACCATGCGAATGGGGGTCACCAAGTCAAACAGGTTTTCGAGATACGGGCTCACCCCGAGCGCCACAATGCTCCAGGCAACGCCTATCAACGCCTGAAGAAATGCCCCCGTAAGCATCACAAGCCAGACCGGGCTAGTCGCTGTACTGAGGATAAGGCTGACGATCAGGTACATAATGCCCTGCATCAGACCAACGGCTCCGCCTAGCAGCGCCAGCTCTTCACGCGATCGCAGCCGCCCTGCCAAGAGGCTGCCGACTAGCCCACCGGCAATGCTGGCAATGAGTATTTCAGCTGTAACTGGAATGCCGCCAACGGGCAGCAACGCTCCCAGCAGCACCACAACCGTCAACCCCAGACTTGACCCATAGAAACTACCCACCAACAACCCCACGGCAGGCAAGCTAGTCGACGGCAGCCCCAACACCAGCAGCAATGGCGTACTCAGGGACAACAGCAACACAAGAAGGTGGTCACGCTGCCGTAGACGAGCATGGAATCGCTGTTCCACCAGCAGAAATATGACGACAGATCCACCTACAATAACGGCAAACCCAACCAGCCCTGGCCAATCGATGCCACGGCGGCTGAGGCCGAAATGATCGAGCAGCACAAACTGGGATTGCTCGATTGTTTCCCCTGCTTCAACAATGACTTCGCCTTGGCGAATATCAACAATCTCTGGCTCGACGGCCTGCGCCGACTGTTCTGCTAGCAGCCGGGTCTGCTCAGCGTCTTCAACCAGGTTCGGGCGAATGACATCGGTCAAGACATTGACTGCTAGGGGAATCGCATCCCGAGGTGTACCCTCCAATTGAGCTTTAATTGCCTTTTGAAGCTGCTCTTCCGGCAGACCTTGGGCCACACCTTGTATCAAGATGCGCTCCAGCGTTTGGCGCATAGCTTGCTTAGCTTGTTCCCAATCCTGATCGCTGAGGGACAAAATTGGGCTATCGCTAAGCAGGCTAGGATGCTCCGGCTCCGGCGAATTGAGAGCGGTCGCGGCAAGCTGGTAGCTCTGCCGCGCGCGGATAATGGATTGTTTCAGAGCAGAAAAGTCATCTACTGACGCAACGCGCTTGTAGCCCTGAAGCTCAAGCATGACCAGCTCTTGGGAGGGTTGTGCCGTGGCCAACGCTGGGACATCGACGGGGGAGGGGCTCGGGCCACGGTCCAGCATGTTGAGAATGCCCTGCCAGACCTCCTGCGGAGCCGTTCGCAAATAGTTCTGGGCTGTGGTGGATAAAATAGACGAATCCACAAACGGAAAAGGGCCAGCCTTCTGCCGATACTCCTCTCCCACGCTGATGAGGTGAGAGAGCGACTGATACATGCGCTGGTTGACATCAGAATCGATGGCTAGAACCGGAATAGCTCCCTGACTGGCCTCCAACCGACGCTGCTCTGTTGTTTCCTTATCCTCAACAGCCTCCGTACTCGGGGCGCGTAATGTTTGAGGTGCTACTGTGCCAGCGCTGAGCTGCGGCTTGTTGTAGAGTCGATAGCCGATTGCGCTGGTTAGGGATGTGACGGCCAGCGTCAGCAGCAGTGGGTAAGCGTATCGGTTCAGCTTTCCCCGTTTAGGTCGAGTGGTGCCAGAACAGGAGGGATGTTCCCCGAGCCACGTCATTAATTCCTGAGACTGAAGCTTTAGGCCACGGCTGGCGGCCTTATGTCCTTTTTTGTTGGGGTTAACGCTGGTGCTGCGATCGCTGTCATCGCTATGGCCACTGGCGCTGCTGTCTTCAGTCTTACTGTCTTTTGCGGGGGGCATAAAACCCTGCCCCAACGCGCGCAATCGAAGAGGCAAACGGAGCAGACCCTGACGGCTAGAGGTGCGAGTCGCTGGCGAACACCATTTCTCCACGCGCTGCGCCATTGATCGAAATGACTTCATACCAACTGACCGCTAGACGACTAAACCAGTAACGATGGGGCTCACAGGTGGTGAAGACCATCGGTGACCCGAAGTAGATAACCTGGCATCAATGCTGGTGGTATTGGCAACAGTAGGTAATACTCGCCACCGGCTATAGGACTATCCATTACAAAAATTAGCCACTAACACGATTGGTTCGATTGCTCCACGGCAGACTCGCGTTGCCTAACTCCTGACTATATAGTATAGCCAAGCTTCTTAAGTTCGGAACATCATGGGGTGACAGTGTGGATCACATCAGGCGGCGCGATCGCCGCAGCGCTGATCTGAGGCTGCAGGGCACCGGCCCAGCGGGCAACCAGCATTTGGCTGAGTTGAGGCAGTGATGTTGACGACTCTGGAGCGTCTGGCGGTCCTGGAAGTCGCGTCGTTTCCAGCAGGCGATAATGCACTAGCGATAGCCCTGGCAGCCCGTGGTAGAGGCCGCACAAAAACCCCGCGATCGCCGATGTTGGGCCAGCGCTGGCAGGCGGAGAAAGGGGAAAGAGCCGCTGGCAGGCTAGACGACTATGATCTGGGGTTTTCACGGCGCTGTAGAGCGCCAAGGCCAGGGCCATCGCGACCTGATGGGCCTCTGGCTCTGTGGAATAGCTATCCGCCAGGGGCTCCATTGCCGCCAGCCGCTGAACCAGACCGGCCCCGCTGAGGCGCTGGGTGAGCACCGTGCTGAGATAGGGCGATAGGTGAGGACACTTGGGGCCAATTAAGGGGAGTAGCGCCGCCGTATCGAGGGGGGACTGCTCTCGGACAATTATGCTGACGAGGTGGTGCAGGGCATAGAGCCCTTCAACGGCGATCGCGGTGGAATCCGATGGAACGTTAGATTCTGGCGTTGTGCCTGCCGTCAGCGATGCCAGGCACCGCCGTAACCCAGGCTCATCGTCGCTGTACCGGAGCAGCAGCGGCAGCAGCGCCATGGCGAGATTGAGCGGGGTGGTTGAGTACTGAGAGGCCACGTTGGTGACATCTAGATTAGAACTGGCCAATCTAGCCCAGTTGATTGTGGGGGAGGGCAACGGCGAGACCGCCGCATTAGGACGGTAGCCCCATAGTGCTGCCACTAAAGCGGCCTGAAATCGATGCTCTAGCGCGTATTTCACAATGGGTTTTGGTGGTATCGATAGAGCGGCATTGTCACTGCCGCCAGCGACTGCGGCGATCGCATTAAATTTACATTAAAATTCAACGGTAGTCCCTTATACTGTTGGGCGATAGGGGGTTATCTATAGATACCAGTGAGTATTGCCAGGGCTGTGGATTTAGACCTGGCCAAGGCTAGCATCTGGTGGTGAATGATGTCTGGGTACGGCCATCGTCAAGCCTATCGTGCTAGCGTCACCATTGCGATACTACTTAACCAAATCGATATTGAATTGAGCTGAGCTGAGGTTGCCGGAGGGGCATGAACACATCTTCTATCAAAAATACATTTACAAAACAAGCCTGGTTTTCCAATGTGCGCAGTGACCTGCTCGCGGGTGCCGTCGTTGCGCTGGCCCTTATCCCTGAGGCGATCGCTTTTTCAATCATTGCGGGTGTTGATCCTAAGGTGGGGCTATACGCGTCGTTTTGTATTGCCATTGTCACATCCTTCTTGGGCGGTCGCCCTGGCATGATTTCGGCGGCAACAGGGGCAATGGCGCTGCTGATGACCACGCTGGTGAAAGACCACGGCATCAGCTATTTGTTTGCCACAACAATATTGACGGGAATTCTGCAAATGATTTGGGGCTGGGTCAAGCTTGGCAACCAGATGCGCTTTGTCCCCCGTGCGGTGATGCTGGGCTTTGTCAATGCGCTGGCTATCCTAATCTTTAGCGCCCAGCTGCCTCAGCTTGAAAACGTCCCTCCCCTGGTCTACATCCTGGTGCTGGCTGGCCTAGCCATCATCTACGGTATGCCCTATATCAGCAAAGTCATTCCATCACCCCTCATCGCGATTGTCGTGCTGACGGGGTTTGCTATGACCTTTGGCTGGGATATTCCCACCGTCGGCGATATGGGCACGCTGCCAACGTCGCTGCCCATCTTCGGTATTCCTATCGTGCCGCTGACCTTCGAGACCATTGAGATCATTTTGCCCTATGCGCTGGGGCTGTCGCTGGTGGGTCTACTGGAGTCTTTCTTGACCGCCAACGTCATTGATGACCTGACGGACACGGAAAGCTACAAGAACCGAGAGGCGGTTGGCCAGGGCGTGGCCAACATTGTGGCGGGATGCTTCGGCGGTATGGCAGGATGCGCCATGATTGGCCAATCTGTCATCAACATTCGCTCGGGAGGGCGGACGCGACTCTCTACCCTCAGCGCTGGCATTTTCCTGTTGACCTGCATTTTAGTGCTAGGGGACTGGGTAGCTCGTATCCCCATGGCGGCGCTGGTGGCGGTGATGATCATGGTGGCGATCAGCACGTTCAACTGGGCCTCGTTGCGCAATATTCGCGTGGTGTCTAAGAGCGAAACCGCCGTGATGATCACAACGGTGATTGTCACGCTGTTGACCCACAACCTTGCCATTGGCGTCGTAATTGGCGTTGCCCTCAGCGCTATCTTCTTTAGCCGGAAGATCGCCGCATTAGTTGAGGTCGGCTCTGATTTGACGGACGATGGTGCTGAACGAATTTATCGCGTCAGCGGCCAAATCTTCTTCGTTTCTGTGGAGAGTTTCTTAGCGGCGTTCCATTTTCATGAAGCCATCGAACGTGTCACCATCGATCTCACCCACGCGCACCTGTGGGACCAATCTGCGGTGGATGCGGTGGATAAAGTTGTCCTACGCTTTCGTAAGCACGGCAGCACGGTTGAGCTGATCGGCCTCAACGAAGCCAGCGAAACCCTGCTAGAGCGCCTTGCGGTTCACCGTGACGATAACGCTGAGATGGCGCTACATTAGGGATTAGCTCTCCTTACTAACACTGGTGTATGCAGTACCGCCGCTTTGGCCGCACTAACCTTTCTATGCCCGTCTTCTCCTGCGGCGGCATGCGCTACCAGCATTCCTGGAAAGATGTGCCTCAGTGGGCCATTCCTCAAAAAAATCAGGACAATCTAGAGGCGACCATTCGGCGATCGCTGGAGGTGGGCATCACCCACATTGAGACAGCGCGAGGCTATGGCACCTCTGAAGTCCAGCTGGGTAAAATCCTGCCCCAGCTGCCGCGAGATCAAATCATCGTGCAGACGAAGATTGGTCCGGAAGCCAACGCCAAAGCGTTCCTCAAAACCGTCAATCAGTCCCTAACCAACCTGAAGCTAGACTATGTTGATCTGCTGGGTATACATGGCATCAATACCCCGGAACACCTAGAGTGGAGCACCCGACCTGGCGGTTGCTTAGACATGGCGCGATCGCTGCAGCAGCAGGGCAAAGTTCGGTTTGTGGGCTTTTCCACCCATGGCCCAACCAACGTTATTGTTGATGCCATTGAAACTGGGCAATTCGACTACGTCAACCTCCACTGGTATTACATCAACCAGCTCAACTGGCCAGCCATTGAAGCCGCGACCCAGCAGGACATGGGGGTGTTCATCATCAGCCCGTCTGACAAGGGGGGGCAGCTCTACAATCCGCCAGACAAGCTGGTGCAGCTATGCCAGCCCCTCTCCCCCATAGTCTTTAACGACCTATTTTGCCTCAGCTATTCCCAGGTTCATACCCTCAGCCTCGGTGCCGCCCGCCCGTCGGACTTTGATGAGCACCTCAAGGTGATGCCCTTGCTAGACCGCGCCGACGAGATGCTGCCACCGATTCTGCACCGGCTGGAGCAGGCCGCCATTGATGCCCTCGGGGAGGATTGGTACAAAACCTGGCGGCAGGGATTACCTACCCCTCAAGAGACCCCCGGCAGCCTCAACATCCCGGCGATTCTGTGGCTGCGGAACTTGGCGATCGCCTACGACATGGTGGATTATGCCCAAACGCGCTACAACATGCTGGGCAACGCCAGCCACTGGTTCCCCGGCAACAAGGCCAGCAATGCTAACCAGCTCAATTTAGCCCCCTGCTTAACGAAAAGCCCCCACCGAGACAAAATTCCAGCCTTGCTCAACGACGCCCACCACCGCCTAGGCGGAACCAGCGTCAAACGTCTCTCCCAGCAATAGATCAGGGTCCGACTGGCCCAACACAACCCAATAGTCAACCGCACCCAAGTCCCCAACCCTCCCCAGATCTCACCTCATGCAGGGGGCCTAGAGGAGGCACCAAGCGCTTCGCGCTCGCTGTGTTG
>JBARYO010000374.1:0-6181 GCA_049647905.1 Elainellaceae cyanobacterium
CCCCTTGCTCTTCAGGGTCGAGCTCTGAGACGTTTAGTGCTGTGGGTGGCTGAATCGTCATGCCTCTTACTCTACCGATTTTTGCCTCATTCGCAATAGCCCCACCTTGTTGCGGTGACTAGTTACCTTTTGGGTAAATTGCTGCTCAAAAAATGGCTGCTTCGCAGTGCTACTCGCCCTCCAGCAGCGCATCATACCCCTCCAGGCTAATGCGGGCCACAATTTGCGATCGCTGCCGCTGCAGAGCCTGGTTAAACTGCTCCCCGAGCTGTCCCCGCAGAATTGCCATTAAGTTAGCGGCCTGCTGCTCCGGCGCACCGGTTTCCTCCAGCAGATAAGCCCCTAGGCAAGCGGGCATCACCGCCTCTAAAAACTGACCCAGCTGATAGTGCGTCTCAGCCAGGGCAGCGCAGCTTAGTCCCTCTAGCGCTAGGTGACCCGCCTGCTGCGCCGTCGCCACGCTAGCCTCCAGGTAAGGCTTAGCGGTGCTGGCCTGCTCTAGCGCTAGGTAGGCGTTGCCCAGCCCTAGTGTGCAATACAGCCCCGACAGCAGGTCTTTGTGCTTTTCCGCCAGAGTCACCCCGCGCTCCAGCCGCTGCACCACCGGCTCCATCATCTGCATCGTCGCCCGCCCCTGCTGCTGGGCCTGGCGCACCTCCGCATAGCCCACATTGGCGATCGCGTTCGTCTCCCCCGTGCCGTCCCCAATTTGGCGCGCCAGCAGCAGGGCACGCTGTCCGTAGTTCGTCGCCGTCTCAAAATCCCTCTGGCCCAAAGCCAAGCGGCTGAGGTGGTTTAGGTTGGCCACCTCACAGGTTTGATCTGAGGCCTCGCGGGCCAGGTCCAGGGCCTCTTCGTAGAGCCGCTGCGCTTGCTGGCGGTTGCCGCCCCACTGCTGCGAGTAGCCCAGCACCGTCAAAATTCGCGCCTTCTCCTGGGTCTTTTCAATGGCTTTTAGGGGCTGGTCTAGGTAAGTGATGGTGTTGCGGAACGCTTCCCCAGAAAAGGAAACAAACACCCCGCCATAGAGCGGAAAGTTGTCCCGCTGGGCAAAGCGGCGCAAAATCTGCAGCGCCACCTGAAAGCAGGCGTTGGATAGCCCCGCTGCCCCAGCCACAGGGCGATCGCTGAAGCCGCTGCTCAGCTCGACCCAAATTAGGGCGAAGGCTAAAAATGTGGCCGAGGCCAGGTTGCGCCCCATCTTAAAGCTGTAGGGCTGCTTGTCAAACCACTCTACTAAACCCGCCTGCATCCCCCGCAGCAGCACCATCAGCTCAACCCAAGCCGTCACGTCTATGGTGCTGGTTTGGGCTAGGTCGTGGGCCGATTGGTTGCTGGTTTGAGCGGCGAAGAGCTGCTTAGGCAGAGGGCGGTCCACGTGGGTCGACCAGTAGTTCCAGGGGTTATTGGCGCTGACGGTGGACTGCGTAAAGCCTACGGTGCGGGAGGATTCATAGATCCAGCCCAGCAGGTGGGGCTGCAGCGCGGTGTAGCTCTTGAGCCCTTGGCTCAGCCCCGCTGCAATCCGGCGCAGCTCATCGGTGATGGCGGGGTCCTCAGACTGGGCCTGGCCCAGGGCTTGGGCCAGCTGCTCTATGGTCTGGACATTGAACACATAGGTCTGGTTGGGGTCCAAGATATCGGCTAGCACCGACAGGCGATCGCCCGCCTCAGCCTTCATCAGCCGCATGGCGGCCGTGCTAGAGGCGGTTTCGCGCTGCTGGGTCTGCTGGTACTTCGCCCAAGCGTCTTCTAGGGTGCTGAGGGCGCGGCCCTGGCGCTCAACCTTGGCCCGCCCTGCCCCACCTGGGGCGTCAAGCTGCTGCTGAATCGCCCCGCGCCGCGCCATCAAGCAGCGCTCAAAAATCTCCCCGGCCCCCAGCCGCAGGGCCTTGAGCAGCTGGTTATAGACGTATTCCTTAGAGCGGACTTTGCCCTGAAGCGTGTCGTCGATAATTTTATCGATGAAGGCGGTGTAGCGATCGCCTAAGGAGGGTTGGGAGGCGCTGGAATCAGTCATGGGGCGCTAGGGGTGTCTCAATTGGGATAGGCCGCACCGTCGCCTCAAAGGCGTCAGGGCAATGGCATCAGGGCAATGGTTATACCAGTGTAACTGTTGCCTAGATTCCGGGCGGTTTGGCCTGCTGGCGTTCAGCAAGGGTAGGGGCGTGACAGTACTCTCAAAACTCTGAGGCACCAGCCCTGCAAGAAGGAATCTGGTGCCTCTTTTCGTATCTAGCTTGGAGATAGCCCGACCGCTCGGGGCGAGGGCACCAGGAGAGTAAACTCAACTGTAGGTCCGCCGTTCTGCCATGTTCAGTTCGTGCGGGCTCAGCTCTCTGGAGGTGTCTTCATCACCTCTGGAGAGCGCTTGCGCTTGAGCGCTGAAGGGGAGAATACAGGATTGGGGGAGCGATCGCAACCGTGGTGAGAATGTTTGGTTGAGGGGGCGATCGGCAGATATGAGCGTTTTGAGACAAGGTCACTGGTGGCAGAGAGGTGGTGGAATTTTAGCGCCTCAAATCAGCCTAAACCGGAGTCTATGCGAACCCTCAGTAAACTGTCGTTTTGCTGAGCGTTGTAGGTTGTTGAGTTGTAGGTTGTTGAGTTGTAGGTCGCCGCGGAAATTGAGCTGTAGGTCATCCATAAGAAAAGCTAACAACGGCTGATCCAAACGGAAAACGCAGTACGCTTGATTGAAAGTAGCTTTGGCTACGGTCTTCTGTACAGTAGCTCTATCCCATCCGATGACACAAGCAATCGAATCCATTCTTCAAGAACAGCGGCGATTTCCCCCCAGCGACGCGTTTTCGCAGCAGGCCCATATCAAAAGTCAGGCGGACTACGAGAGACTGTATGCCGAGGCTGAGGCTGATCCAGCAGCTTTCTGGGACAAACTGGCTAAAGAAGAGCTGCATTGGTTTGAACCCTGGGACACCGTACTCGACTGGCAGCCCCCCCACGCTAAGTGGTTTGTAGGCGGCAAGCTCAATGTGTCCTATAACTGCCTAGATCGACACCTGCAGACCTGGCGTAAGAATAAAGCAGCGCTGATCTGGGAAGGGGAACCAGGGGATTCGCGCACCCTCACCTATGCTCAGCTGCACCGAGAAGTGTGTCAATTTGCCAATGCCCTAAAGCATTTGGGCGTTGGCAAAGGCGATGTGGTTGGCATCTATATGCCCATGATTCCTGAAGCGGCGATCGCCATGTTGGCTTGTGCCCGCATCGGCGCGCCCCACACCGTTGTGTTCGGCGGCTTTAGTGCTGAAGCCCTGCGGGATCGGCTCAATGACGGTGAGGCTAAAGTAGTGGTTACTGCAGACGGCGGCTTTCGCAAAGACAAAGTTGTGCCGTTGAAAGTGCAGGTAGATAAGGCACTGGAAAACAACAGCGCCCCTACGGTAGAGCATGTGATAGTGGTGCAGCGCACCAAGAGCGACGTTGAGATGGTAAACAGTCGCGATCGCTGGTGGCACGAGCTGCAGGCGGAGGTGTCTGCCAACTGCCCCGCCGAAGCTATGGACAGCGAAGCTATGCTGTTTATCCTCTACACCTCCGGCAGCACCGGCAAGCCGAAAGGAGTGGTCCACACCACTGGTGGCTACAACCTCTATACTCACATAACCACCAAGTGGATATTTGACCTCAAGGACGATGACGTTTATTGGTGTGCCGCAGATGTGGGCTGGATTACAGGCCACAGCTACATTGTCTATGGGCCACTCTCCAACGGCGCAACTGTGGTGATGTATGAGGGTGCTCCTCGCCCCTCTGCACCGGGCTGCACCTGGGACATTATTGAGAAGTACGGCGTTACCATTCTCTATACTGCTCCCACCGCAATTCGCGCCTTCATCAAAATGGGGGACCACTTGCCAAACGCCCGCGATCTCTCATCCCTGCGGCTGCTGGGTACCGTCGGTGAGCCCATCAACCCCGAAGCTTGGATGTGGTATCACCGCGTCATTGGCGGCGAGCGCTTCCCCATCGTAGACACCTGGTGGCAGACGGAGACCGGCGGCATTATGATAACGCCGCAGCCCGGTGCCATTCCCACCAAGCCGGGTTCCGCAACGCGCCCCTTCCCCGGCATTTTGGCCGATGTGGTGGATATGGACGGCAACCCCATTGAAGGGGACGGCGGCTACCTCGTGGTGAAGCACCCCTGGCCCAGCATGATCCGCACGGTATATGGTGATGACGATCGCTTCCGTCGTACCTATTGGGAGCCAATAGCCCCCAAAGATGGTCAGTATTTTTACTTTGCCGGGGATGGCGCGCGCAAGGACGAAGACGGCTATTTCTGGGTCATGGGCCGGGTGGATGATGTCATCAACGTCTCGGGTCACCGGTTGGGCACCATGGAGATCGAGTCTGCCTTAGTCTCCCACCCGGCAGTGGCAGAAGCAGCGGTGGTGGGCCGCCCTGATGACCTCAAGGGCGAAGATATCTTTGCCTTTATCACCTTAGAAGGAGAAACCCAGCCCAGCGAGGAGCTGAAGAAGGCGCTGCGGCAGCATGTTTCCCAGGAGATTGGCCCCATTGCCCGTCCTGGAGAGATTCGCTTTAGCGATGCCCTGCCCAAAACCCGCTCCGGCAAAATCATGCGGCGGCTGCTGCGATCGCTGGCGGCAGGGCAAGAGATAGCAGGCGACACCTCGACCCTAGAAGATCGCTCTGTGCTGGACCAGCTGCGACAGGGGGAGTAGTAGGCTTTTGGGCAATGCGTCCCTCAACAAGCTCCCACGCTGGCGATTCCTCAATATCAGGCCGCGCCAGAAATTGAGAGAGAAATCGTCACTTGCGGAAAGCCAGTACTCATATAGCGCGATCGCCCACCCATAATCTAAACTCCCGGGCCCCCTTCAACCAACGCCGCCAAACTCTTACAGATCGGCCAAAGTCGCCTCGACTTGGGCCACCCCATCGACATCACCCTGCTGCTGATAGAGCTGGCGGGCCTGCTCAAAGGCATCCCTAGCTTGCTGAGCCTGTTGATTGCCAAGATAGGCCTGTCCCAGCTTGTAATGGGCCGCTGCCGAGGTCGGCTCCAGCTCAATGACCCACTGATATTCCACCACCGCCAGTAGAAAACTGCCCCGTTCCAGGTGAATATCCGCTTGCAGCGCGTGGGCTTCCGTCAAGTTGGGGTCAATTGCTGACGCGCGGCGATAGGCGACAAAGGCGTCATCAGTACTCCCCTGCGATCGCAAAATGTCACCGATTTGCAGATAAACTTCAGCATCCCTCGGGTCAAGGGATGCCGCACGGCGAAAGGCGTCGATACCGGCGTCAATGTCGTTGAGGTTAACCCAGGCTACCCCTAGGTTGTGGTAGACGCTGCTGCGCCCAGGGGCTAGGCTAGACGCTTGATTGAGCGCCGCGATCGCATCACGGTAGCGGCCTTCCTCGATGAAAAGCGCCCCGATAAATTCGTAAATGCTGGCGTTGCTCGGCTGCAGAGCAGCGACTTGCTCATAGGCCTGTAGGGCTCCGCTGTAATCTTTGAGGCGCGTTAGAACGACGCCCAAACCCATCAGCGCCTCGGTGTTGCCTCTGTCAAGTTGGGCGGCGCGGCGGTAGGCCTCTGCGGCCCCAGCATAGTCCTGAAGCTGGGCTAGGCTGTAGCCCAAAGAATATTGAAAATCGGCGTTGTCGGGTTCAAGAGCGACGGCTTGCTGGTATGCTGCTGCCGCCGCCTCAAAGTTTTCTCCCTGCGCTTCCAGATAGCCGATGCCTGAAAAAATGCGCGGATTTTCAGGGCTGAGTGTAGCGGTTTCTCGGTAGAGGGCGATCGCTCTTTGGTAGTCACTCGCGTCAACATATTCCCGCGCCTGCTCTAGCAAAGTATTTAGCCGCTCATCAGGATCCTGTGCGGTTAACGCCGGGAGGGATTGAGCAGAAACTGGAACTCCGCTTGACAGGGTCGTTAGCCCAACTAGAGCACCAATGACAAGAAGACTGCGTTGAATCACAATAGACCTAAAGCTGCTAATGATGGACACCAACGTCTTACCACCTTAGTCACCTTGTCATTTGCCCGTTGAAAAGCGAAGTAACGATAGGTAAAAAGGTGTTGACAATCACAGTGAGCAATCATACCTGGTTTGTTCTCATTTGGCCAACCGCGCTCAGTATTCTACATAGAATACTCACAGAAGCAGCCCAGTCCAAGCCT
>JBARYO010000375.1:0-2303 GCA_049647905.1 Elainellaceae cyanobacterium
TTCAAGAAAATATTGCCCTTACAATTCCGGATGCCTCATCAGAAGCCATCATTGAGGCCGCGAAAGTAGCAGCAGCCCATGATTTCATTATGGAATTGCCCAATGGCTATAATACGCGAGTGGGGGAGCGGGGAGCCTCCCTATCCGGTGGTCAGCGTCAGAGAATTGCGATCGCCCGGACGGTGCTCCAAAATCCGCGCATGCTGATTATGGACGAGTCAACCAGCGCCCTAGACTACGACACTGAGCGCCGCGTCTGCCTCAACCTTGCCGAAACATTCCGCGATCGCACCGTGTTCTTTATTACCCATCGCTTGAGCACGATCCGTAACGCTGACACCATTCTGATGATGGACAAGGGGTCAGTTGTTGAGCGGGGAACTCACGCTGAACTCATGGAATTACAGGGGCGATATTACTGTCTCTATCAGCAGCAAGAAACTCAGATGTGACATTTTGCTAAGCGCAGCGCTGTCCTAGCCCCTCTAGATGAATTGGCGCGTCAGATAAATTACTCGCTTGTTCAGACCTATCGACAACAGCAACCATGCAAACACGTCCAAATTCAGACGCAAACAACCCTCGACCCAGTGCGAGCAATGGTCACAACGGCAGTCCGAGGTCCGCTGGTGCTCTAACACCGGGGCAATCCTCGGGCATGGCCCCACCGCCGTCGAGTATTGCAACCCAAGACAACAAGAGCCGTCCAGCCCATGCTGACGTATTTGATCAGCCTGTTATTTTGAAGCAGACGCCTTTGTGGTCCCGAGCGATCCTCTGGGGCATTGTCGGCGTTGTGACATTTGGGTTTACCTGGGCCTGCCTGGCGAAAGTTGAAGAGGCTGTTCCAGCCACAGGAGAACTCAAGCCCCAAGGTGCGGTGCAAGAGCTTCAACCCCCTGTGGCTGGAAAGGTGGTAGAGGTGCTGGTGGAGGACGGCGATCGCGTCAGCAAGGGGGATTTGCTCGTCCGGCTTGACCCCACCGCTGCCGAGTCTGATCTGTCCTCTCTCGCCCAGGTGCAGAAATCTCTGGTTGCCGAGAATCAGTTTTACCGCTCTCAGCTGAGTGGCGCGGCTGTCCCCTCCGCTGTAGAACTGGCCCAGCTCAAGATTCCGCCAGAAGTGCTGGCGCTGACGTCGAGCCGCTTCGCCCTACTGGAGGAGAATCAGCTTTACGCGTCTCTGCTAACGGGGGACGCCTCGACCAGCCTCGACCCGCTGCAGCGCATTCGCTTGGGAGAGCTGCGTAACGAAGCGACCTCCCGAATTGCCGCCTCTGAGCTTGAAGTTGAGCAGCTCCGTCGACAGCTTAACCAAACGCAGCAGCAGATCGTAACGGCGCAGGAGACCTTCAACATCGAACAAGGTATCCTGGAGCAAATTGCCCCCTTAGTGGAAGAGGGTGCCCTAGCCGACATTCAGCTGCAGCAGCAGCGGGTCGAAACCCTCAACCGCCAGTCAGAACTCAATCGACTGCAGCAAGAAGAGCGGGTGATTGGTGCTTCCATTGCTCAAGCAGAGCAGCAGCGCAACAACACCGTATCTGCTTCCCGTAGCGACATCTTGAATCGGATGGCAGAAAACGATAAGCGCCTAGCTGAAATTGACGGTGAACTAAACAAGCGGATTGTCGAAAACGACAAGCGCCTTTCCGAAATCAACGGTCAGCTGCAGCAGACTGAGCTACAGCTTAACTATCAAGAGCTGCGATCGCCTATTGACGGTGTGGTGTTTGACCTGCAGGCCCAAGAGGATGGTTTTGTCACGGCAAACCCCAACGAACCCGTGCTTAAGGTAGTACCAGGAGATGCCCTTGTTGCCGAGGTCTTTATCACGAATCAGGACATTGGATTTGTGGATATTGGCATGCCAGTAGACGTTCGTATAGATACGTTTCCTTTCAGCGAATTTGGTGACGTTGAGGGAGAGTTAGCGTCTATTGGAGCAGATGCGCTACCCCCCACTGAGGTGCGTCAGTTCTATGCCTTTCCTGCCAAGGTTAATCTCGATCAGCAATATGTCAGCATCAATGGCAACCCTATTGAACTCCAATCGGGCATGTCAATTACGGCGAATATCAAAATCCGCAAGCGCCGGGTCATTACCCTATTCACCGACTTGTTCGTCAAGAAAATTGAGACATTGAAAACGCGTTAGTCCAACGCGTCCATTGGAGGGTGTTTGAAAAGTCGCAAAAGTTCTGCATTACCCCCCTCAATCCCCCCTTACCAAGGCAGGGCTGATCTACTGCAGGAAGGAAAATAGCTGTCTGACATCATGGGCAAGCATCCTGATGCCCTGG
>JBARYO010000376.1:0-6792 GCA_049647905.1 Elainellaceae cyanobacterium
CCGCGAATGTGCCCCTCAATGCGGGAGAGTCGGTTGATGATGCGGCGGCGAGATTCTTCGCTGTGGACATGGCCATGGGCAGACCCGTCAGGGGTGTGGGTATGGGCAGCATGGGTGGTGTCGAGGCTGGTCATGGCGATCGCGGCCCGTCAGGGGCAAGCTCGGTGACAATGTAGAGTTTTATTTTAGCCCGTTCGTTCCCCTGCTCTGAACGTCAGTCCTTACGATAATACGCCTGCAGTGATCTACTTACGGTGGCCTACCCGTTGGCCCATCAAAGTCCCAGCCGCAGCCGCCACTGTTTCAGTTGCCCCACATCTCCCACAGCACAGTCGCGCACCTGCAGCTGCCAGATCCCTTGAACAGGCTGGCCCAAGAGTCGGTTTAGCAGTGGCGTGGTTTGCGTTGAATAAACCGTATCAAGGGACTGCTGTCGCCCCAGTAGCCGAGACTGTAGCCGGACCACATCACCTGAAGGGGCAATCAAGTCAATCTCAAGGTCCCCTAAGAACGGATGCTGCACATTGAGGGCCACATCAATATTTTGCAGAACGCCGCTTTGGGTCACCGTGAGGCGACGCCGAACCCCTTGGGCATTGTTATCGGGGATAGGCATCGGCTGCTTGTCCTCCAACGCTAGCCAGCGGCTTGCCAACTGGGGGGCGCTGAGCTGCTGTTGCGCCGCCTGCACTGCTTTTAGGGCATTGACCTTACCATAGCCAAACCATTCCGAATGGCCTTTGGCATCGTACATGCCGCGTCTGAGGCCGAGCTGGGGGTCTGCCTGGGGGTCCACAATCTTGTCAGCGGTGGTCTGTAAAATCTGTCGCACCTGCTGGGCCGTGAGGGCAGGGTTGGCGGAGAGCATGAGCGCGGCAACGCCAGCAACCACCGGGCAAGCACTTGACGTGCCGCCAAACGTGTTGACATAGTCGCCGGTGGAATACCCCAGCTCGTCCAAGCGATCGCTAGTGAGGACCCCCCGCCCCGGCAGCTGTTGACGAACGGGCGGGGCACTTTTGACAAAGCCCTGGTTGGGCAACAGGAGTCCAGGGGCCGCATTGTTGCTGGGAGCACTTACTGAGATCTCCTGCCCCCAGTTGCTGTAGGCCGACTTTTGATTCAGGCTGGTGCAGGCCGACACCGTAATCACATCGGGATGAACGGCAAACCCGTTAAGCCATTTGATGCTCCCCTGAAGTATCCTATTCAGCCAGCCCTGCTCATTGATTGTGCCGTTGACGGGACGGTTAGCGTTGCCTGCGGCAAACAGCACCACTGCGCCTTTCCCCTTGCGCCCCTTGGTGGCAGCGCGGGTAATGGCCGCCCGCTGCCGCAGGGAGAGCCCATAGCGGGTGCCCACGGGTCCCCAGCTGCAGGAAATGATGTCGGCCCCGTGGTCTGTGGCCCATTTGAACATGGTTTCAATGGACTGGTCGTCAATGATGCCAGAATAGCGGATGGGCATCACGGCGCAGCCCGGAGCAACCCCCACAATGCCCTGCCCGTTTTCTTCGGCGATCGCCACCCCAGCGACGGCGGTGCCGTGGTTTTCGCCAGCCTGCTCCGGCAGCGGGACGCCATCGCGCTCCCGCAAGTCCCGTGGGGCGACGAGCTTTCCTTTGCCGCTCAAGTCGGGGTGATTGAGGTCAAACCCATCATCAATAATGGCTACGGTAATTGAGCGACTGCCTCGGGTGATGTCCCACGCCGCCTCCACAGAGATGTGAGACCCTGCCGCCAAGCTTTGCCCCCCCTGATGCTGGAGATACCATTGGTCGGGGTAGAGCGAATCTTGAGGCCGGTGGTACGGCTGCGTGGGAACGACCACATTGGGCTCCACCAGCAGCACCTGGGACAGCTGCGCTAGCCGGTTGGATAACTTGAGGGGATTAACTGGGGCATTTGCGGTCACCTGAAATATGTAGGCATTGGCAACACCATCGACAGCCCCAGTTCGCACCAGTCCAGCCGCCTCGGCGATCGCCCCTATCTCGGCAAAGCGGGTATCGGGCGTGAACTGAATCGTGATCTCGTCAGTCAGGTACAGATGCTGAGAGCCATCTTCTAGCTGGTAAACGTGGCTGGCAAAGGCGACGTCATCGCGCTGCCGTACCTGGTGCATCACGGGGTCAAGCTGTTGATCTGGGACCTGCAGCTCAGTTAGCGCCACCAGGGGCATAATTTGCATCACCTGCCCGCCAACATCCACCGCCATCGGTTGCCGAATTTCTTCGGCCTGCTCCGCCTCAGAGAAGGACACCGTGAAGCGATCGCTCACTTTGCTCAGCACCAGGTGTTCTCCGCCTCGGGGCAGCATTGTCCCTTCAGACGCCACGGGCGTAGTGAGTTGCTCAGCCCAGGGGGCAGCATCAGATGAGTGACCAGGCGGCAGTGGGTAAAACGGAGTACTCATTGGGTAGGGGTATGGGACAGGTGCAAAGGTGTCACGAGGCCAAGGGCGATGATAATATAGCTCAGTATTATAAATACGGTCAGTTGTGTGTAGTTTCCTGTCCGAGGGCATTTAATGTTACTTTCAGTTAACTTTTGGCGCGCCCGTCGTCGTCAACTCGGTTTGTCACTTGGGATGGTAGCTGCGTCTGTACTGCTTCCCTCGGCGATCGCCGCCCAGACCCCCGGCGACATCGATTTGGAGAGTTTGGATGACGCCAGTCTGGAGCTGCCGGGCGACGACATCGACCTGGACGGCGAAAGCTCGGAGCCCGATCTCCGTCCGCTGGCCCAAGATGACAGCATCCTCAGCCTAGTTGGTGGGCGGCGGCTAATGCGCGAGGGCCGCGACGCGGCATCAGCTCAAAACTATGGTGTCGCGGTCAGTAAGTTTCAGGACGCGCGGCAGGTGTTCAACCAGCTGTCTAATTTCTACCGGCGGCTATCCGATAGCTTTGTTGGCATCGATGGTCGTATCTCAGAACAGCAGCGAGATTTAGCTCTAGACACGGCTGAGATGCGCGACCAGGCCACCTATCAACTGGCGCTGGTTCACCGAGCTGAAGGCCAACCCGATTTAGCGGTTCCGCTTCTAATTCAGATTATTCAAAGCCAAGATCCGACCCGTGAGCTGGGGGGACAAGCCTATCGGCAGCTGTTTGAATTGGGGTTTGTCGATGCGGCCTATCCTCGAAATCAGGCTGACGAGTTGGCAGCAACAACGCCAGCATCAGCTCTAGAAAACTAACGCAAGACATAACGATGGTTACTCCAGAACAGGTTGAGACCATGATCAAGGTGGGTCTACCAGATGCTGATGTGCAGGTCCAGGACTTGACGGGCGGCGGCGATCATTATCAGGTCACGGTTGTCTCGTCGGCCTTCGAAGGCAAGACTCTGATTCAGCAGCACCAGATGGTTTACCGTGCGGTGAATCAGGCCATGTCCACTGAAGCTATTCACGCGCTGTCGCTTAAGACCTCTGCGCCGGATTGAGGAGTTGACGTCGACCACGATCAGTCACGGTCAGCACATCTGTCAGTTCACTGCTGTTCAGGCCATGGACGACGCTAATCTCTAGAATAGAACTTACGTTACGGTCTACCCATTCATCATTACCTGAGATACTCCTGCGCCATGACTCCAGAACTCAACACCCGCATTGAAACCATCGTCAACAGCGCCCCCGTTGTTGTCTTTATGAAGGGCAACAAGCTAATGCCCCAATGTGGTTTCTCCAACAATGTGGTTCAAATTCTCAACGTGCTCAACGTGCCCTATGAAACGTTTGACGTGCTGGAGGACTACGACGTCCGTCAGGGCATTAAGGAGTACTCAAGCTGGCCGACGATTCCTCAGCTTTACGTCAACGGCGAGCTTGTGGGCGGCTCAGATATTCTAATTGAGCTGTACCAGAAGGGTGAACTACAGCAGATGCTGGAAGTGGCTCTGGCCTCTTGAACCTGGCCTCTTAAGGTTCGCCTAATAGGGCACGCCCTCGAAACGCAATTAGATCAACGCAAACGCGGGGCTTCATCTCACATGAAGCCCCGCGTTGCTTAGCGATGGCGGTTCGTTAGTTGATGTCGCCGTTTTTACCATTCTCCGTGGAATCCGCCAATGCCTTCACGGAGCGGGCGAGGCTCATTGATTCAGGCATGTTTTCCTTTTGGGCCGGCCACCCCTCCCGCTGCCGGGCGCGATCGCCATCGGTCTCCTCGGTTTGGTCGTGGAAGAGAATTTGTTGGGTTGGGAATGGCAGATCGATGCCAGCCTGCACCAGCCGGTTGCACACCACGTCTAACACATCGTCAAATGACGACACGACGTCTGCTCGCAGCGGCGAATTGATCCACCAGCGCGCGCGAATATTGATTGTGCTGCCTGCCAAATCTACCACTAGCGCCTCAGGGCCTGGCTCCTCCAGAACGTTTGGCTGCTCTCCAAGCACCTCCAGAATTATTTCCTTCGCGGCGGCAATATCGTCGCCGTAGCCAATGCCGATATCGTACTGCAGCCGCCGCTTTTCGTAGGCCGTGTTCACCGTCACCGAGTTGGTAAACAGCTCGCCGTTGGGAATCACCACCCGGCGACCGTCATAGGTGCGAATTGTAGTTGCCCGCGTCTGAATTTTTTCAACGGTACCCTCATAGTCTTTGAACACGATCTGATCGTCTATTTCAAAGGGTTCCGTAAGCAAGATCAAAATACCGGCCAGGAAGTTTTGCAGGATGTCGCGGAAGGCAAAGCCAATGGCAACACCCCCAATACCCAACGATGCGATTAGGTCTGCTGGCTGAAAGTTAGGAAAGATGATAGTTAGAGCGATTAAAAGCCCTAAGATGATTAGCCCCCCCTGGGCAAGCCGACCAAATACCAAGCCGACATTGCGGGAATTCTTGCGTCGCCTCGCGACTCGTCGTACCGCTGAGCGAACAAACCGGGCAACGACCCAAAAGATAGCAAAGACTATAACGCCCAAAATAAGACTGGGAAGCAGCTTGATGGCGTATTGCACCATCGACTCAATTTTCTGCCAAGCTATCGAGAGGGAGACATCTTCCATGGCTTCAACCAGTGAACTCACTAACGGCTTCAGAACAGTAGCAAATCTTGCAATACCTGAAATCTGCCCCAAGGCCAGCTCATAGACATTAGATAAGCTATTTTGCGGATTGTATTTGTCAAATCTCAGCCAAGCGCAGAGCCTATTGGTTACGTTGCCCCTGTCGCCCAGTGGGATGCACCGAGCTAAATGCCTCACGCTGAGTAGGCAGTACGTCGTCCAATTGCTCTAATGCACGACCCCCATTCGGCGACCCCCTACGGGTGGCGTGGCGAAGAATCTCTGTCCTTTAGGACGGAGAGGATGTCAAGACAACGGCTAGAGGTCCAAAGTCTGGATAAAGAACCGTAACAGATACCCCGTCCAAAAGAGAGATATTATCGCTAAATCTCCCGTAGAGTCCACGAAGTTTTCTAGTATCTAGAGGAGCTAGCTCTCATGGTGAGGGCCAGCCTACGCTGATCCCCACTGGAGTAACCGCCATGCCGTTTAACCAACAGCAAGAACACAGCCTCGACGCCTTCATCGCTGCTCTGGCCGAACAGGACAATGCTCTGCCTGAAGGGCTGCAAAAACAGCTTCACGCTATCGGCCAAAACTTAGAGAACCGCATCATTGAGCTGCCGGTGATTGCCGCAAGCTTACCCGACCTCAATCAGGCGTACCATCAGTTCCTGGCTGAGGAATCAGGTCAAGATCAGGCCACCCTCGTTTCCGCTACAAATCAAAGCCCCAGCGAAAAACTTTTAGAGCGCGCTGCCAAAATTTTCACCGATCCAGATCCTGTGCAAGCCGCGCAGCGCACTCGGACCTCTGTCATCGGGCAATTCGCCTCTAATCCGCTGAAGCGGCTGTTTGGCAGGGGGTAGCGGCACTGGCTATAGCTGATACGTTATGGCAACTATTGTCGGGCAACTGCGGAACTGGCTGGGGCAAAAGCGCTCATTTCGAACAGAGCGCTTGGATAAAGACGCCGCTAAGACCTCTGAGGTGGACGAGACCTTGGCGGCATTGCCCAGTGAAATTGCTCAAGGGTTGATGACGCTGATTGATGAATTGCCAAGTCACCCTAGCGATAAGGCGGCGATTCAGGAGGCGCTGTCTCCGGCTGTTGCCCAATGGAGAGAAAATCCTAGCGCAACCAATAATTCCCTAACTATCGTGGGTAGTCCCGTATCGCCTGTGGCCCTCATCCTCGCTGGAGGTCTCATCGAGTGGGTTGACGATAATGACCTTTCTTCTAGCCTTTTAGATTGGGTCGAGCGTCCTGCCAACCCCAAAGATATTAGATCGAAGCTACAGGAATCGCTAGGTCAAGGGAGTTCTGAGTCTGAGTTGGCAGTGGCCATCATTCCTAATTTGAGCTGGTGCTTTTTGCGAACGGCTGAGGGGCTAGATGGCATCGACTATCTGCGGGATAGCCTATTGAGCGATCGCCGCAGGTTTTGGATCATCGGCAGTGGTCAAGTTGGGTTTCAATATCTCAACTGCGTCCTCAAGCTGCAGGCCCACTGCGGTAAAGTGATGCAGCTGCCTCGATTGTCTAGCGAGGAGCTCAAAGCCTGGCTGATGCCTGTTATCGACGCATTAAATATTCGGCTGGATGAAGATTCGATTCAAGAACGACTACAGCAATTTGGAGTAGATCACCTGGAATCCTCATCATTAGGCACATTGACAGATTTTATTGAGGAGCTTAGAGCCTCGCTCAAAGCTTCGCTGCGGGGCGTTAAAGACGATGTGCTGTCGTCGGTATCGGAAGACAGCGGCAA
>JBARYO010000377.1:0-2456 GCA_049647905.1 Elainellaceae cyanobacterium
GTAGAAGGCCCCGCCATGGAGCCTTCTACGGTGATAGGAGGAGTACATGATTTGCTTGATATAGGCGGAGCAGTGGCGGGCGGCTGGAGCAGTGCCCAGATGTCGGGGTGAGATTCAGCCGTGATGCTGGCGATCGCTAGCGGCTGGAGGGTGGGATCGGAGTTGGTCATGGTGGTGCTCAGGTAGGAGGCCAGGGCGTGATGACCACGCCCATGCTGTGACGCCAAGGGCGATCGCTAGGGTTAGGACTCCGATGAGGAACCATCGCCGTTTCCCATCGACTGCAAAACCTGTAGGCCATCGGTAAGCCCTTCATTCTCGGTCGCCTGCTGCTGGGCCAGAATCTCAGCGCGGACGCTGTAAAGCTGCTGGCGCTGCTTCAAGGATTCGGCCTTCTGAGTGACGGCGCGGCGGGCTTGGCGGGTCTGGGCAATCTGGCCAGCCATACGCTTTTCGTCAGCCTCCATAGCACCCACGACGGCATCGGCGGCGGCGATGAAGTTGGCGGCGAGGGCCAAGGGGTCGTCTGCCGTCTCGGTCGTGGCAAGGTCGCCCCGGAACTGCCCTAGGTCGATCGTGCTGGGCAGCGCAGGCGTGGGCAGTGAGCCACGATGATTGCCCTGCA
Organism: Elainellaceae cyanobacterium; assembly: GCA_049647905.1. Classification (GTDB taxonomy): domain Bacteria; phylum Cyanobacteriota; class Cyanobacteriia; order CAKZMO01; family CAKZMO01; genus JBCCAG01. The sequence continues at coordinate 626 of JBARYO010000377.1, forward strand.
AAATCTGGATGGAGCTGGAATCGATAGTCGTGGTGGTACTGACAGGAGCAGGCTTGCTTACCTCGAAGTGCTCTTTCATAGCGGTGTAGGCGTCTGGAGTGAGGCCTTTAGCGGTATCGAAGCCCGCATCGCGGGCGGCGCGGCTGACGCTCCCCTTGTTGATTTTGTGGCGGCGCTCAAATTCGCCCAATGTGATGTTTGCCGTTGTCATTGCAACAGTTCCTCAACGTATTGATTTAACTAAGGTTCAAGTCTTTCGCAACAGCGCACAACGTTGTGACAGCCGTTGACGGCTGTTTTCTCCTGTTGGGGCAAGTTGTGTGACTAGTTGCGAGGGTTGTGTTTCTCGCTCAAGCGCATGCTAGCATAAATTTGTTACCTGAATACACAAATTAGTTACTTATCAGTTGGTTTTAGTTTTTAAGCGCTACGAATCCGTAGAATGGAGGTGATTTTGAACGGCGATAATGGTATGAGTAAGCGAATCGGGCTCACGGTCCCCGATACTATCTATGAGAAATTGAGCCAGTGGGCCGATGCTGAGGGGAGGCCGCTAGCAAATCTCTGCAACTTTCTTATAGAGAAGGCGGTTAGGGACGCTGAAGCATCCAGCGAGCTAAACACACAACAGCCCACAGCCAGCGATCGCGGGTGAGGTGAGCCATGAGTGAGACAGTCAAAGCGCAACGCACTGACATCGCCATCGGTTCCCTTACTGTCGATGGGTTCATGCTGCCCGATGGTAGCTACCGGATGTCCCAGACTCAGGTAGCTGAAGCTGTAGATCTGAGCGAGAGAAACGCCCGCGATTTTTTACGTTCAAAAGCCGTATCAGGTTTACTGGGCAAGGGTTATACGCCCGCGATTTCTGTCGTAGAAATTGAATCTACTGACCAATCGCGGGGGCAGTCCCGCATTAACGCCCTGCCTCTTGAAACAGTCAGTGCGTATTGGCTGTGGCAATCTCATCGCGGAAACAAAAAAGCGCTGGCCCTGTGCATAGCTCTCATAACCGAGACACTAGAAAGCCGTTTTGACGCAGCCTTCGATGTTGAGCGATCGGCCAACGAGCGGAATCAGATTTTGGCCAATCGAGTGCAGCAGATTGAACAAGACCTAGAGGCGCTAGGAGGAGCCTACGCCCTCGACGACGAAATCAAGCGGGAGCGCGATCGCTTTGAGGAACTGCTGAGGCAAAACGGTGTTGACCCTTATGGTTTACCCGATGGAGAGTGAGGCAATCGCTATGCAAGCGCCAACACAACTACTGACCTACGAGGAGTATTTGGAGCTGCCCTACACCGGGCGGCGGACTGAGTTCATTGATGGGAGGGTGATAGAGTTGGCCCAGCCACACCCAAACCACAACGACATCATTGAAGAGCTTCAGTTTTACTTGAAGCAGGAATTCAAGGGGTCTAACCTGGTTGCCAAGCGAGAAATCCAGGTCAAAATTCCCCGGTTCGGTCAAAACAATCGCGGTCGTGACCCCGATCTAGTTGTCTGTACCCGCGAGCAGTGGAAGGAAATTAAGCGAACCAGCACAACAAGCGTGTTTGGTGCCGGTAACCCTCCGCTGATAGCAGTTGAGGTGCTGTCCCCTGGCAACTGGCGGCAGGACATGAACGAAAAGCAGGCGGAGTATGCCCGCGCCGGGGTGCCGGAATACTGGCGCATTAACCCAATGGAGGGGCAGCGTTGGGTAGAGACAATGACGATGGGCGAGGCCCGCATGTATGAGTCGATAGGAGTCTTTCGCGGTGGCGATCGCATCATCAGTAAGGTGCTGTCAGAGCTGGAGCTGACGGCTCAGCAGGTTCTGGATGTTTAG
>JBARYO010000378.1:0-6985 GCA_049647905.1 Elainellaceae cyanobacterium
ACATAGAGGTTGAGGGTCTGCGCCAAGAGCCCAATTTCATCTTGGCTATAGACCGGTAGCTTAAGGTCGAATACTTCAGCCTGGATACTATCCTGGGTCATTCGCGTAATGCGCTGCAGCGGATTCAGTAAGATGCGACTGAATCTATTCATCAAGACTATTCCCAGTCCGCTGGAGAGCAAGATACTGGCGATCGTGACCTGAATTTGCAGGTTGGTCGCTTGCCTTAGCAGCATCGTTGCCTGGGCATGATCGTCCTGCAGGGCGGTTTCGAGCAAGCCGATGGAATCAAGAAAGCTCTCTAGGTCAGAAACAAAAAGGTTTTGATTCAGGTACGTCAGACGCTCACGCAGTATGGGCAGGTGGCTCTGCTGAACATTGGAGACGTCAATATCCTGCGTCAATCCATCGATCTGCTGAATATAGTCGCTGATGGACGCATCGTGGGCCTGCAGTCTAACGATTTGGTCAGTGGCATAAGCGGCTTGGGCTGTGATGTGAGACTCTTCGATAGCCTGATGGACGCTAGCAACAGTGGATAGCCGGGACCAGCTTTGCTTAAAGTCTTGATAATCTTCGATAAAGTGGGCAAAATCGGCTTGAATATTGGCATTCAGCGTTGGGCTATCGCCAATTTCGTTTAGAAGCTCGTCTTGGTGAACTAAAAGCTCAATGACACTTCCCTTAAAGTTGTTGATTAAAACGAGCTGCGCCATAGACTCTTTTTGGCTAAGAAAAGCGGCCTTTTCGTCTTGTTTTGACAGGGTAAAACCTAAAATGCTGCCAAGAACTGCGGCTAGGAATGCAATGCCGTAAGCAAGCGTAATTTTTCGCTGCATTGACCAGCTGCTCAGCGTTTTCCTTAAGCAATTGTTCATAGAGATAAGGGGTAGTGAGTAGTAGTTGCAGCAGCAAATTACTATATTTAGTTACATTTATTGATTTAAGCTAGAGTTGTCGCAATACCCGTATTATAGTCGCAAAAATTTGGGTGGTCTGATTTTAAGTCCTGTGGTGATTAAATAACGTTACCTTTGGGCATCGCTGCCCCAACAGCTAGCAACAAGCCGTCTACGAAACCGCAACTCCCGGCAAAACCGCGATTTCCTCCAAAGGAGAGATGTTGCGATATGTAAATTTTTTTTACCTTCGTAGTCAGACTCTATAAAAGCTGACTAATCGCTGTCGCCCCATCACATTCATCACCACAACGCCATGACCCAGCACTACGACATCATCATCATCGGGGCCGGAGCGGGGGGTGGAGCCCTAGCTTATGGGCTAGCACCGACGGGGAAGCGCATCCTGCTCATTGAGCGGGGCGACTATCTGCCCCGTGAGAAGGAGAACTGGGATGCCGATGAAATCTTCACCCAGGGACGCTACCAAGCGCCGGAGCAGTGGCTCGATGCGGAAGAAAAGCCGTTTGACCCAGAGTCATACTACGTTGTTGGGGGCAACACGAAGCTCTACGGGGCGGCGCTGCAGCGCATGCGGCAAGAAGACTTTGGCGAACTGCCTCATGTCGATGGTGTCTCTCCGGCTTGGCCTCTCTCCTACGAGGAATTTGAGCCCTATTACACCAGGGCCGAGAGCCTATTCAAAATCCACGGGCAGCGGGGGGAAGACCCCACTGAGCCTCCCATGTCGGCGGAATACCCCTTTCCCGCCCTGCCCCACGAGCCCCGGATTCAGGCGATCGCCGACCAGCTTGCCGAGCGGGGATTGCAGCCCTTGCACCTGACGTTGGCGGTAGACCGCAATACCGCTGACCCGGCTAACAGCCCCTGCATCCGCTGCGACACCTGCGATCCCTACCCTTGCCTCTTGGACGCCAAGCTGGACGCTCAAACCGCCTGCGTTGACCCCGCCTTAACCTATGACAACGTCACCCTTTTGACCAATACTCAGGTGACGCGGCTGCTGACGTCGGCAGATGGTCGTCGGGTGGAGCAGGTTGAGATTAAAACCAACGACGGCACCGAAACCTTATCCGCAAATATCGTCGTGGTGGCCTGCGGCGCAGTGAACTCTGCCGCCCTGCTGTTGCGCTCTGCCAATGAACAGCATCCCAACGGTCTAGCCAATGCGTCAGACCAGGTGGGGCGCAACCTGATGAAGCATAACCACTCGGGTCTTGTCGCCATCTCAGCTGAGCCCAACGACACGGTGTTTCAGAAAACCCTAGCGGTGCATGACTACTACTTTAATGGGCCGCTGCAGGACTATCCCCTAGGGCAAATTCAGCTCACCGGCAAGGCAAAGTGGCAGCGTCTCGCTAAGATAGCCCCCACCGATATCCCCCAAGACTATTTGGAATACCTGTCTCGCCACTCGGTGGACTGGTGGGTCACCACAGAAGACCTGCCCGACCCCAACAACCGCGTCACCCTCACCACCGATGGCAAAATTAAAGTGGACTTCACGCCCAATAATCTGAAGCCTCACTTTGAACTTATCAGCGTGCTAGAGCAGCATCTCAAGCAAATTGGGTTTTATATGTTTTGGCATAAGCGCATGGATGTGGGCGTGCTGTGGCATCAAATCGGCACCTGCCGGTTTGGCTCCGACCCCCAAACGTCAGTGTTGGACCTCAACTGCCGCACCCACGATGTGGAAAATCTCTACGTGGTGGACAGCAGTTTCATGCCATCAATGGGGGCAATGAACCCCACCTTGACTATTTTTGCCAACGCACTTCGCGTGGCCGATCACCTCAAGTCTATGGGGTAAGCGATCGCTAGGGCTGTCCGCTGCGGCCTGTGGCACGGCGATAATAGTGCCATAGAAGATGGGCCACCGCGCCGCGATAGGGCTTCAGCGGCGCGCAATACTGCCGCAGGTCTTTGACCGAGGGGCGATCGCCTAAGCCTTTGAGCTGCTGGTAGGCCACGCGGATGGCGAGATCCGAGGCGGGGAGGGCATCTAGGCGCTCTAGGCAAAATAGCATAAAAATCTCGGCGGTCCAGGGGCCGATGCCCTTGACCTGGGTCAGTGCGGCGGCGATCGCAGCGTCGCTCCAGGCTGAGAGGTCCTGTAACGGCAGCGCTCCCGAGGAAATTTGCTCCGCTAGCGCCCGGCAAGTGGCGATCTTGCTGCGGCTTAGGCCAGCCTGCTTGAGATCAGCGTCTGAGCAAGCCAGCAGCAGTTCGGGGGGCATGGTGGGCATCAGCACTTCTAGCCGTGCAAAGATGGCGCGGGCCGCATGGGCGGAAAGCTGCTGCCCGGTAATGGTGCGGACAAGGGCGCTGTAGGTGGGAGGCCACTGGCGTACCTGGAGAGGGCCGACCTCGGCTTCAATCCGGCCAAAGTCAGAGTCAAGCCTGCAGATATGCTGGATGGCCTGCCGGAGGTGGGGATTGGGGATAGTCAGGTCAGGGTCCGCCGCTACCATGGGGCCTAGCTACTCACTGATTGCGGCCTTAAGGCTGCGGCAAAAAGTTTCCACTGCCTCCAGTCCCTGCTTTGGGGAGCCGTCCGCCAGCCGCTTAACAAAGGCGCTGCCCACCACTACCGCGTTAGCGCCCCAGGCCATCACCTGTTGGGCCTGGTTGGGCTGGGAAATCCCAAACCCGACGGCAATGGGCTTATCAGAAACGCTCTGCAGCTCCAGCAGCAGCTCTTCCACGCGGGACTCAACACCAGTGCGCATGCCCGTGACTCCCGTAACGCTCACCAAATAGATAAACCCCTGAGATTTCTCGGCGATCGCCCGAATTCGCTCCTTTGAACTGGTGGGAGCCACTAACAGGGTCAACTCTACGCCGTACTTGAGACCTTCGTTGAGCAAGGTTTCCGACTCTTCTAGGGGCAGATCCGGCACCACGAGTCCCTTGATTCCGGCTTCTGAAATGGTCTTAAGAAAAGTCTCGACCCCTTGGTTAAGGATGGGGTTGTAGTAGGTGAAGAGAATAATGGGGCACTGCATTTCTGGACTCACCTGCCGCACCACGTCCAAGACCCCTTCCAGCTGAGTACCGCGCTGGAGCGATCGCGTGGCGGCGGCTTGGATAGTGGGACCATCGGCTAGGGGATCAGAATAGGGAACCCCAAGTTCAATCACGTCGGCTCCACTGCGGTCCAGCAGTCGCAGCGCCTGAGCTGTGGTCTCTAAATCGGGGTCGCCTGCCGTGATGTAGGGAATGAGGGCACATTGACCGCGATCGCGCAGGGTATTCATGCGCTCTGAGACGGAAATTGAAGGCATGGTAATTATTACGAGCGGTAAGGTCGTATGGCGGTACGACCTCTACCGTACCGCAGAATTCAGTCGATTTGATCGCTAGCCGCGCGTCAGTCTGATTCAGAGGCGGCTTCAGATGCCATATCGGACGCAACCTCAGCTTCTAGGTCGGCCTGCAGCTGGGCAAACTCTTCTGGGGTCAGCTCTTCCAACCGCTTCTGCAGAACAGCGTCTTCATAGTCTCGCATTTGCTGGTGGATGGTCATGTTGCCGGTGGTGGCGCGGGTCACATAGGTGATAATCCAGCCCAGCAATACCCCAATGAAGACAACCTGGCTCCAAATTCCAGCATTAGCGCTTTCGATGCCGCCCATCCGCAGAGCAGCATAGATACCGCCTCCGACAAGAGTGATACCAATGCCAATGGCAATTACGTCGATGCGTCGCATAGGGTTAAGACGCCCGCCGCTCGGGGCGAAGGTTTACGAACGGGCTGAGCAAGAGTAGTCCAGGAAAAAAGAAGAAGACGCAAAAATACATCGCGACGCGCTCGACAGAGCTGGCGTCGTACCAGCGGGCTTTGAGGTAAAGCATCGTTGCTGCGGGCAGGACGAGTAGATAGGCTCCGCCCAGACCGGCGTACATCAATAAAACGAGGAGGTTGTTTTGCAAAAATTCCATAGCGGGTCTTAGTAGGAGTCGCAATGTCACCAGTTTAGTCTAAAACGGCTGGTGGTTTGGCGGTGGCGGGTTTGGCGGTGGCGTTTATTGGGGGCGATCGCCGATACGGATGGGCTGGCTTGTAGCAGAGTGCTGGTATGCCTGCTGCGATCGCGGTTGACCCCGCTGCCAGCTCACGATTTCAGCCTGTCATTTTAAGTTGTGATAAATGTCACAGCTCAAGGGCGACAAAGGACACAGGTCTATGGCAGAAATTGACTGGATAAGCGGTGATTCTAGAGTTATCAGCTGAGTCGGAAGGATTCCATAAAAAGCCCCCTTTACGGAGCTCTTGACCTATCAGTTGATACCTTGAGTACCGCTTAGGCGGCGCACAGCCCCTAGACAACGTTGTCTGGGGGCTGCTTTCTGTTCTGCAACAAGTCTACAGACAGCGCTAGTCGCATTTGTGCTAAAAGCGAACTAGCGCTGTCTTGCGCAGCTGAGTCATCCCTACTGACGTTGGAGGCATCACTATGACGACAGACCAAATGGCTGAGATCATGCGCCCAGAAACACTGCTCGCGCAGTATGCTGCTGGGCAGCGCAATTTCTCTGGGGCAAATTTGCGTGGGGCGCAGTTGGCGGAGTCGGACCTGAGTGAGGCCTCCTTTGCTAATGCGCTACTCATGGGGGCCAATCTAGAAGCGACCGATTTGAGCAGCGCTGATCTCTCGGGAGCGAGCCTCAAAGGGGCTGACCTCAGTGGAGCCTACTTGCAAAATGCCAATCTCAGCAACGCCGATTTGCGCGGCGCTAGCCTGCTGGGGGCCGACTTGAGGGAGGCTGACCTGACAAAAACGCGTCTGGCCGCCGTGGACTACGATACCCACACGCTATTCCCAAGCGGGTTTGATCCAACTGACGGCAAGCTTCATTTCGTGGCGTAATCTCTGTCAACCATTATTTGCGCTGCGTCTGCTGATGCGGCTCGGACGGCAGATGTTTAGCGATCGCTAACGTTATGCCTAAACCGGCTCAAATTGTTGCGTTATGCAAACCTGCTCGCGCTGAACCATCGAGAACTTCCCCGTATGTAGGCCAATATCATTAATTTTTGTAGTCGAAGTAAAGAACTGTCAGGAGTGCAAGAACTTCAGAAAATTATCCCCTAAACTATCAGTAGGTGAAGATAATTCTCCTGACCAACGGCTGTATTTCATTTGCGGTGGCTCGTATCTAGCGATCGCCTGGAGGCTGCTTCACCCCGTTTAAAACATGTCTTGTGGAGGAAACAGCAATGAAACCCATGATTTGGCACCCTGAACCTCGGGACAAAGACGTCAACGCTTACCTAGACCACACGAATCGTGAGCCTTGGGTAGCGATTATCGCGGCTAGCATCGCGCTTATATCCGCGTTTACTGCTTTGGTTTTAGTCGGCGTATTTTAGAACCACCTGCAGTGCTGGGTAAGCCCTATGAAACTAAACAGACGAGCCGCCCTCAAACTCGGGCTAGTCGGCGGCGGTAGTTTTCTCCTGCCCTTTAGCGCTCAAAACCCTCTGCTCGCAGCGCCTTTTAGCCCCCAGCTCCCCCGCTTTGTGACCCCGCTTTCTATCCCCCCAGTTTTATCCCCTCAATATTCTGACGAGACCACAGATTACTACGAGATAAGGCTACAAAAAAAGCGCGTGGAGATTTTGCCCGGCACCACAACTGAGATCTGGGGATACAACGGATTATTTCCTGGCCCCACGATTCGACAGCGGGGCGGCAACCCAAATACTGAAGGCCGGCAGTCAGTGGTTCGCTTCATCAACGAGCTGGGCAAAGACGATGATGACTGTGACATTGACGCCGTAGTTCATTTGCACGGCATGGCGTCTTTGCCTCAGTATGATGGCTTCGCCACAGACCTAGTTCGACCCGATCACTTCAAAGATTACATCTACCCCAACGATCGCGCCGCCACCATTTGGTATCACGACCATGCGATCGATAAAACCGCTCGCAACGTCTACATGGGCCTGGCGGGGATGTATATCGTTGAGGACGGGTTTGAACGAGACTGCCCGCTGCCCAAGGATGATTACGACGTGCCGTTGATCATCCGCGATGCCTTCTTTGCGCAGACCAATGA
>JBARYO010000379.1:0-5099 GCA_049647905.1 Elainellaceae cyanobacterium
GTGGTGGGGCGTCAATTGGAATGGCGTTGATAGAGGCAGACTCATCTAGAACGGACGGATCCAAAGCAGGCTCATCTGGTGTGTCCAGAACAGGGGCCTCTAAGGCAGGTTCATTTAGAACAGGCTCATCTAGAACGGCCTCAACCGGAAGCGATGCCTCGGCAGCAGCTGAACTAGATACCTCAGCCGCGATCGCAGGCCGAGCCACCGCAAGCAGGGCGCTCAGCAGCACAGCGGCAAGACCCCACGCTCGTAGTTGTTTCATCACCTCAGTCAGTCTCCAAAAGGCTAAGTTATGGGCTCGCACAGTCCCATCCCGAGGCGCAAGAGCGAGTTCTACGGGTAAACCCGTTTTCCTTCTCTAGCGTTTGCTGGCGGGCCTCAACATTCTAAAATCCCTGCTGCCCCATCTCAAACTTGTTCCGTTCTTTCCTTCGTCTATGATCTCATGGTAGGACGTCTGAAGCCTTCGTTTTTTAGGACGTCCTGCAACAGGTCCGCGTTAGTCATCCCTCGCAGCATCCTCAAATGAAACCGGCATCACCTCATGAAACTGCGCGTAGTCAATGGCAAACTGCCCCGGCTCCGTGTGGGTAAACAGGTCGCAAAACTGCATATTCTCAACCACCTCCGCCGGAATATAGCTGTGGCGGGCATGAATCGTCTGGGAGAAGGTTTCATCGAGCCCCGTCAGCGTGACAATCAGCTCGACGTCGGCATCCTCATGGCGAAACAGATCGTAGTCGTACAGCGGGCTACCGGGTACCAGTGGGTGCATTACCGTCCAGGACAGGGCAAAGATGGGGCTTTGGGATCGCACCAGCGGCAGGTCGTAAAAGCGGCGCATCGATCGCCCTTCGCGGGTGATCTCGTTACGCATTAGGGTTACGGTAATTTGGGCCTCTAAAATGCGGTTGCGGCGCTGGTTAGCGCAGCGAAACATAAAGGTAGGCACGCCGTCATAGGGGGCGATCACCGCTACAGTGCTGAACATGATCTTGGCGGTGGGGCGCGAAAAGCGGGCAAAGATAAGGCCAGTGGCGATCGCCAGCCCCATCACCCCCACCAGTGCCTCAATGGTGACAATGGCGTTAGCATAGGGCGTCTGGGGGTACATGGCTCCATAGCCAATAGAGGCCATGGTTTGGACGCTGAAGAAGAAAGCGTCGGCAAAAGAGCCTGGACGGGCATTGGCAATCGGGTCGTCGCCGAGCAGATAAGCCACCGCAAAGATGGCATTGGTCAATAGATAAAATAGCCCCACGATGCCAAAGAAAACCGGCGTCGATTGCACCAGCATCCAGTGATAGATGTCGCTCCAAGGGGTGGCCAAAACGCCGAGGCGGGCTATGTCGAAACGGCCATCGGGGGTGACGATGCGGGGCTTATGGCGAGGTAGCGATGGGGTGAAACTGCGATGCGCAGTGGCTTTAGACGAGCTTTTGCGCAGTCCTGGATCAATGCGACCGGGTAGTGGGCGTTGGCTCATAGCGCTGAGGACTACTCAATTACGATTTCTTGATAAGTACCAGGGTTGATGACATCCACAATCGCTTGAACATGAGCGGTTTGCTGCTTGATGCGAGGCCATGAGGTCGTCATTAAGACAGCAATCATTATGATGCGCACCTGAGGTGTTGACCCCAGCGGCTACTAGGCCAGCGTTACTACACTCTAAAACAAGAAGTACCGCTGGGCCATGGGCAGGACGTCGGCAGGTTCGCAGGTCAATAGCTCCCCATCCGCCCTCACCTCGTAGGTTTCCGGGTCTACCTCCATCTCAGGCAAATAATTATTCAGCTTCATATCCTGCTTGCGCACCTGGCGCGTCCCCGTCACGGCCATCACCGGCTTTGCGAGTCCAATGCTCTCGGCAACGCCGTCCTCTACCGCCGCCTGAGACACAAAGGTCACCGACGTGGCGGCGATCGCCCCCCCATAGCTGCCGAACATGGGCCGCATATGCACCGGCTGGGGTGTGGGGATGCTGGCGTTGGGGTCACCCATTTGCGCCCAGGCGATCGCCCCGCCTTTAATCACAATCTCAGGCTTGACGCCAAAAAATGCCGGTTTCCACAGGCATAGGTCTGCCAGCTTGCCTTCCTCTACTGAGCCAATTTGAGACGACATGCCGTGGGTAATGGCGGGGTTGATGGTGTACTTGGCCACGTAGCGCTTGGCTCGGTGGTTGTCATTACGCGATGAGTCCTCCGGCAGCGGACCCCGCTGCACCTTCATTTTGTGGGCGGTCTGCCAGGTGCGGATAATTACCTCCCCCACGCGGCCCATGGCTTGGGAGTCGGAGGCAATCATGCTGAAGGCCCCTAGGTCATGCAGGATGTCCTCGGCGGCGATAGTCTCCCGGCGGATGCGGGACTCGGCAAAGGCCACATCTTCGGGAATGCCCCGGTCTAGGTGATGGCACACCATGAGCATATCTAGGTGCTCTTCTAAGGTGTTGGTGGTGTAGGGGCGGGTGGGGTTGGTGGAAGAGGGCAGCACATTGGCTTCGCCGCATACCTTAATGATGTCGGGGGCGTGACCACCCCCTGCCCCTTCGGTGTGGTAGGTGTGAATGGTTCGATTCTTGAAGGCCGCGATCGTCTGTTCTACAAATCCCGCTTCGTTGAGGGTGTCGGTGTGAATTGACGTCTGTACATCGTACTCGTCGGCGACGCTGAGGCAGGTGTCGATGACTGCGGGGGTGGTGCCCCAGTCTTCATGGAGCTTTAGCCCCACCACCCCCGCCCGAATCTGTTCCACGATGCCCTGGGGCTGGGCGCTATTGCCCTTAGCTGAGAATCCGAAGTTGAGGGGGAAGGCGTCTGCGGCCTGCAGCATACGGTAGATATGCCAGGGACCAGGAGTACAGGTGGTGGCATTTGTCCCCGTTGCGGGGCCGGTGCCGCCGCCAATCATCGTGGTAATGCCCGAGGCGATCGCCGTTTCAATTTGCTGGGGGCAGATGAAGTGGATGTGGGCGTCGATGCCACCAGCGGTGAGGATCATCCCCTCCCCAGCAACAACTTCTGTCCCTGGACCAATGATAATGTCGATGTCGTCTTGAATATAGGGGTTGCCAGCGTTGCCGATTTTGGCGATGCGGCCATCTTTGATGCCAATATCTGCCTTGACGATGCCCCACCAATCTAGAATCAGGGCATTGGTGATTACGGTATCCACTGCCCCATCGGCGTTGGAAATAGGAGACTGGCCCATGCCATCGCGAATTACCTTGCCGCCGCCAAACTTTACCTCGTCACCATAAATCGTGTGGTCTGCTTCCACCTCGATAATCAGCTCAGTGTCGGCCAGCCGAACGCGATCGCCCACAGTGGGGCCATAGGTTTCGGCATAGGCGCGGCGATTCATGCGGTAGCTCATGGAAATTCCTCGCTGGAGTTGGGGAAGGAGTGTGGGTTGATGACTGTCCCAACAGGCATGATGCGGGAAACCAACGCCAGAATCAAGGGCTGAGATCAAAGGATTGTTATCGTATGCTGGCGCAGGGTGAAGGGGAACAATCAATTTTGTTGGCCAGTCTTGATCAGGAATACGGATCATTCAACGCATTAATACGAATCCGGGTGGCATGTGCCTCGCGCTTGTCGCGCACGTTCGGCAATGGCGACAACAGGGAACCATTCAGTTAAGTTGCGTCGAGTGCATCTCCCTTGACGCATTGCGTACTCCAACACCCCTTGTACGACTGATCGATGAGCCCATTTGCTCGTGAGATCACCTCCCATGACTCAACAGAGATTCCATGCTTTACTCCACCGCCCAAGCCGTCCAGCACGAGAGCTTTAGCTTCTCCATTGCCATTCTGTCTTTACTTGTCGCGATCTATACCGGCTATGCAAGCTACAGCAATTTCGACTGGATGCCGCCATCGGTGCCCGCCCGTGGCGATAGGTATCCGCTGCGGCGCCGTAGGATTATCCGTCGTATTGCGCCAGCGGCGTCAAGACTAGTCACCGCGATCGCCCAGCGGTTTGGCCTTCGGCTCATCCCCGTCCGAGAGCTTGAGGCGAAACGGGCCCAGCTGCAACAAGCCCTGACCCGGCAAGCCGCCCTTGCTACCACGGCTCACCTGCAGCAAGAAACCCTAGAGGTGATGAAGCAGCGACTTCAGGACACACAGGCCCATCTGATTCAAGCCGAGAAGCTGTCTGGTGTTGGGCAGCTTGTTGCGGGGGTCGCCCATGACATCAACAATCCTATCGGCTTTATTCATGGCAACCTGGTTTTTGCTGAGCAGCACATTCAAGATCTAATGGCCCTGCTAGCGCTGTATCAGCGCTGTGAACCAGCATCTTGCGTTCATACAGCAGCGCTTCAGGCCAAGATTGATGCGATCAATCTACCTGACATCAGACAAGACTTGCCTGAGCTGCTGGCCTCAATGCACCATGGCATCGATCGCATTCAGGGAATTGTCAAATCGCTGACTACCTACGCAAGGGTGGACAGTGAACGAGTCCCCACCGACATTCACAGCGGCATCAACACGACATTGCTCATGCTCCGCCACCGACTGATGTACTCCGTATCGAATCGCGTCCCCATCACAATCAAAACGGCCTATGGTGACCTGCCAACCCTCACCTGTGCCGCTGGACATATCAATCAGGTGGTGATGAATATCCTCTCCAACGCGATTGATGCGCTGCAGGAGTCTGGCCCCCACCCATCGCCAGCCATTGACATTCAAACCTGCCAACTGGATCCTGACTGGGTCCGCATCACCATCTCGGATAATGGTCCCGGCATGCCTGCTGCAATCCAGCACAAAATCTATGATCCATTTTTTACCACTAAAGCCGTTGGCAAAGGGACAGGGCTAGGTCTCGCAATCAGTCGTCAGATTGTTGTCGATGGGCATGGTGGTCGTCTGCACAGCCGCTCTAGCGCAGCCGGAACAACGTTTTATATTGATTTGCCCGTAAATCCAATTGCTGCACCTGTTTAACTTTTAGACGAGAAGTCCCGTGCTGTATGCGCAGCATCAGCGTCGGGATGAAAGGCGCGTGAGCCGTAGGCGAGCAATTAAGGAGTAACACACTACTCCTTAATTGCTATAATTTGGGTATGCTTAC
>JBARYO010000380.1:0-2586 GCA_049647905.1 Elainellaceae cyanobacterium
AGCGCCCACCAGGGAATGGCGCGATCGCCCAAGAAATAGTTGCTGAGGCCTTTGGATGCCAGCTTAGAAAAATAGACGCCGACGGCCAGCACCGTCACGAAGTAGATTCCGATGATCAGCTTATCGACGGTGGAGAGATATCCTAAGGCGGTCATGGTTAGCCTAAGCGCTGTGGCGATCGCGTCGTTGTTGCATCTATAAGCCTACACCCTAGGGTTTGGTCGCCTAATCGTCGTAGGCAAAGCCAATGGTGACGAACGCATCACCACGGCTAGAGCGGCTGCAAAAGATTTCGCTTAGATTGACGAAATGCAAACTGACCCTATCCCTGTAATCCTCTCGTAGTAGACTGATTTTGGTATCGACCGTCACTGTCAATGGCGACGTTTCCTGGTGCAAGCTTCGTGCCGTTTAGTTCGACCAGTCGGTCCATCGTAGTCAACACCCTACTAAGCGAGATAAAACATGCATTGGTATACCTCTGTGCTGAAAAAGTACGCTGTCTTCAGCGGTCGAGCAAGGCGGAAAGAATACTGGATGTTTGTGTTGTTCAACATCTTGATTGCGATCGCGATCGCTTTTGTTGAGGCAATTTTGGGTGGAATTTCCGGTACCGATCAGTCCATTTTATCCGTGATCTATTCATTGGCGGTGCTGCTTCCCAGCCTTGGCGTGGCGACGCGCAGATTACACGACACGGGTCGGACAGGCTGGTGGCTCCTGCTTGGCTTTATTCCCATCATTGGGTCGATTGTGGTGATCGTTTTCTTGTGCAAAGACAGCGAGCCCGGCACCAACGCCTATGGCCCCAATCCCAAAGGTGCCGAGGCATCGATTTAATAACGTCCCACAGCGGTTAAATAATGCTGCTGTGGGACGCCATTGAGCAGAGTTAGCCCCGCTCAACACGATAGGTTGCTGTCAGGCGGAAGTCGCTTTGCGGCTCAACCCGCACCACATCCGTTGCGGCGTTGGTGGTCTCCACGCAAATCATGCCCTGGTAAGCGTCATCCGTCAGGTCTCCCGACTTAGCGGAAATCTCAGACCAGGGGTTCCACACCACGGCGGTTTTGCTGCCAGATGAGGTGACGTGAATTTTGCGGCCCAAAGACCCATCCTCAATCACCAGCTCTGACGGTACCCCTAAATAGATGCGGTCCACTTCCTGAGCTACGGTGATGTTGCCCGACTGAGATTTCTGAGCGCCACCGTCCACCTTGTCGATGTACTCAGTGCCGTCGAGGCCGACAACCGCGACCTGGCTAATATCCCCCACGGTGAAGTAGGTGTGCAGCGCCTGGGTAATGGTAAAGGGCTGATCGCCGGTATTGCGGGTGACCAGGGCCATGGATAATGATGAGCCGACGGTAATTTCAATGGTGAGGTCAAAAGACTGGGGCCAGATGGCTTGGGTCTCCTCTGAATCGCTTACCCCGAGAACAACAGTGGTGGTGTCGCCTGTCGTCTCCGTCTTGATGACATTCCACAGCCGGTTGCGCACAAAGCCATGGCTGGGGCGTCCCTTCTCCTCTGGGTCGGGGCCAAACCAAGGCCAGCAGACCGGCGCGCCGCCCTTGATGGCTTTTCCGGCTTGATAATAGGCGCTGTCGCTGAGGAAGAGAACGGGATTAGGCTCACCCTTGGGCTGGAAGGCCAATACCTGACCGCCGTAGAGGCAAATGGTGGCGGTGGCGCTGCCATTATCAATTTCGATTCGGGGGAAGTCGGCTTTGCCCGCTTTAAATTGGATACCGCTGTCGCCATAGTCGGCGTTGAGCTGCTCTATAGTCATGATTTAAGAAAAATTTTAGGGGTGAATAATGGAGAGAATATGCTGTGGGTGTCAGCCAAAACCATCCCCATCATGCCTCATCCCAAACCGCCACGCTATGCCAGTGACTAAGCCGTAGGTGGCCCAGCCCAGCCCATACAACCCCCCCACGACAGTGCGCGACAGCGATGGGCAAAAGGCCGCGCAGAGTCCGCTGCTCACCACCCCTAGCCCAATGCCCCCCATCAGGCTTGCCAGCAGCCATACTGTCCATCGTCCCCGCCGCCTCAACACCAGGCTTTGGGCGATCGCCATCCCCAATACAGAGATGGGATCGCCCACAACGTTGAGCCACAGCGATTCCCAAAGGCCAAACTGCTGCCACAGTGCCATTGCCATAGGGTAGTACAGATCTTGGCCAAAGGCCCGCACCAGGGTGCCCCCAATCCAGCCCAGGGCGCTCGCCATGGGCCACCAGCGGGCTGGATAACCGGCGTAGCGCAGGACGCCCCACTGCAGCACTCCGAGGATTGCTCCAGCGAGAATTAGGGTGGCGGCAAACTGGAGCCCGTTGTTTTCTAGGAACCCGACTACAGTCCCGCCAAAAAAGTTTGCCCCGATCCAGAGCGCAAGAAATTGCATTGCGTCGACTCGGTGGCGTTGGGGGGTGGGTATCATGACTTTTTATCTTTTAGACGAGAAGTCCCGTGCTGTATGCGCAGCATCAGCGTCGGGATGAAAGGCGCGTGAGCCGTAGGCGAGCAATTAAGGAGTAACACACTACTCCTTAATTGCTATAATTTGGGTATGCTTAC
>JBARYO010000381.1:0-1958 GCA_049647905.1 Elainellaceae cyanobacterium
ACTTACAGCCCCAGCCGCGCACGAAGGCAGAGATCACCAACGCGTTAGATTCGCCAGCATCCTCTGTGAGGCGAGCCATCAAATCACTCATTGCCCTGGGGCAAATCAAGCCTAGGCAGGTTGGGGACGATATTTACTATGGGGTTCCAGTAGGCCACGCGGCAAGGGAAAAATGTAGTGAGCTTTAGGCGCTTGAGCTTATCTGAACATGCACCGCCGCTATATGGCGAGCGACAGCCCTAGAAGACTACCGCCGTCTCATCCGAGGGCGAGCCCGTGGAGCCGATCGCCGCGAACTGCCAAACCCCCGGTTTGATGGGCGAGCCTGCTGATTTGGACGATTGTTGCGCCGCAGATCGCTGTTGCCAACGCCGCTGCCCGACGGGCGATTCGTGTTGACGCGGGTGTTTGTGCTTGGGATGCGGGAAGAGCCGCCCACCGTAGAGCGCAGCCGCCCACTAGAGCGAAACTGGCGGTTGCGGTAAGCCACGGGCGGAGCGTTGTAGCGAGATCGATAGCGTGAAACGGCGTCATTATAGCTGCGTCCATAGCCGCCATAGCCCGACAGCCCAACCCCCGATTGATAGACCGGCGGGATGTAATACTGAGGTCTGAAGAGTAAACTACCAATGGCTTGACCAGCGATCGCTCCAGCAAACGGCGTCCAGAAGTTCGACTCACGGCGAACAATAACCACCTCATCTTGCCCTGTTTGCGGGTTGACCTGGGTTTCAGTCACGTTGTGAACATACTCAATCCGAAAATCGGGAGTGAGGTACAGCGCAGGGGCTCCATTTTCGACCCGCAGTTCACTCGATTTACCCGCCGCAACTTCCTCATCCGTTAAGCGAGCCAAAGGAAGTTCAGCGCTGCGGAACAACGACTGTCCCGGAGGGGCATTGAGCAACATCAGGTTGTATTCCCCTAAGCCATCGTCGTAGGTGGCCTGCTGGATGGGGTAGGTGCCATCCGAAATGGGAGCAGGGGCCGCCGGTGCCGCGTCTTGGGGCTGTTGTGATGGCGGCTGTGCGGGGGCATTGGATGCGGGATACTCTTGGCTAAATGAACAGGCGGCTGTGGTCCACAATAGGGAGCATGCCATCAGGGTCAGGAAAAGTCTGCGTAACATCATGATTGGGTAAAACGGTTGGGAAAATGCGGTAAGCAACGCCGGCTAGAGCGGTGCGAGTTCGGGGAAATGTTCAATCAGCTGATCTGAGGTGAGATTGTCCCCCAGCTGGGCCGGGGAAAAGTGGATTTGCACCGCTCTCAATGTGCCCCGGTGATGCAAGTTGATCAGCGCCTTCAATCCTGCATTTAGGGCCTCGACGTCGGCAAGATTGGTTTCCAATTCAGGAACCTCCCCTTCAAAGGCAACGGTGAGAATCGCGACAAGGTTTTGGGTGATGGGGATGGTCCAGTCTTCACCGCTATCTACATCGTCGACGGCTCCATCTATGGCGCTACCGTAGCGCCCCGCCGAATCCGTAAAGAGGTCGTTCACGTAGTCTCCGGCCTCGCCCTCATCCCAGGTCAAATCCCCCTCATTGGCTGCCGATCGCCAAAAGGTCTCATACTCCAGCAGGCGATCGCAGACCTGAGCCAGCTGCTCACCCAGCGTCTGCATGTCCCCATCGGCGTCCATCACCTCGCGCACGGCCCGGTTGAGCACACCCAGCAGCGGGGCAACGTCTTGGCCCACAAGATGGACAAAAACGCGGGAAACGACAAAGCGCGTCCGGCCACTAAACGAGTTGAAGCGATCGCGTAAGCCCATACCAGTTTTTCGTTCCCCTAGCGCTCAGCCTCCATCGTAGAGGACGCTGGGGGCCGATGACCTTCCCCCAAAGGGCGATGAGCGGAGAGATTTCCGTAACGATTTGAATCTCGCTCGGTTATTTTGCGGCAACCTGCATCGACTGGCGCGCCTTCTCGGCTTGATTCAGCAGGGATTCAGC
>JBARYO010000382.1:0-1573 GCA_049647905.1 Elainellaceae cyanobacterium
ACCTGCGTCAGGTCAATGGCCGCACAGGCCACCCCCTCCGCCTCTAGCCGCCGCATGGTCTGGACTCTCAGGCTAGACTTGCCCATCTGCCGCGAGTTCAGCACATAGCAAAACTCCCCAGCCTTGAGGCGATCGTACAGCTCATCATCCGCCTGCCGCTTCACATAGCTGGGCGCATCCGCCGGTAAGCTGCCGCCAACTTGGTAGGTATACTGCGAGCTCTGGGACATGGGGCCTATAAGATAATCGCGTCAACAAAATCTGTATAGTCCCCCTTGGTAAGGGGGACGCCGAAGGCGGGGGTAAAGCAAAACTGCTATCTAGCTAGAATAAGCCAACTTTTTCCTCAGCCCCTACTTTTTTAAGTTTTCTTCTCTTAGCGCCTGCTCACTGCGATAGCTGCCGCGCAAACCACTGCGCCACGGTCCCATTGGACTCTGCCCCTAGCCGCCCAAACGCCTGATCCACCAAAGCAATCTTTAAACCCGCGATCGCCTCTGAAACCATCGTCTGGACATAGAGGCCCTCAGCCGAAAGCCGAAACGCAATCACTCGCGAACCCTTCACATCAATCACCCAATATTCTGGAATCTCTAGCGCCGCATAGATTTGCTTCTTCTCATCCAAATCCGTTGCTAGCGTCGTATCCCCAACCTCACACACCAAATCCGGCACCCGCCACCGCCGCAGATTAACGCGCCGGGGCTCCCCGCTTTGCCAGCGCGGCGCACCCTCCCCCACATACAGCACCTCATCCGGTGACGCTGCCCGCTGCTCTGGCTTCTCCAAGATGCAGCCCCCTAAGCAGTCAAATGCTAACCCCGGTGACTTCTGGCTGAACCAGGCGAAAAACAGCATTGCTAGCAGCTCGCGAAACCGAGCATGATCCACCCCTTCCCAGCCCATATCAACAAACAGCCGCCCCTGATCAAAGAAAATCCGAAAGTGCTCAGAGTCAGCCGCGCTGACCGCGTTGTCAATGCAGGTTGAATAATCGTCCCAAGTGGCAATACACCACCGGGGCAACTCTTTTGGTGAACGGCGAATTGAGATTTGAGGCGTGGCTACCATGCAATTCAGGCCGTACAGGCGATCGCTCAACAGTATCTCTAAATTTAGCTTATACCAAGGCCCCGTCGCTGAGCATGAGCGCAGGGTCGATTCCTTCAGGAGTAGCCTCTACTTTATGGGCTTTTTTCCCGCAGCGATCGCGCAAACCGCTTCAAAATCTGTAGCACCACCGCCAAGTCATTGCGGCTATCGATGGCAAACAGATCCGACTGCCCGTAGTACGGCTGCGGCTGAGCTACCAGCTTGAGAAAGCGAAACGTAGACCCATTGCTCACAAACCCAAACGTCGGCTGCGAACCATTGGGGCTACCCAGCATATAGGCCAGCGCTTGCGGAATCACCGTTTCCACAGAATACGCCACCTGCTTCGACTCGATCACCGTTACCCAAAAAGGTGGAGAAAACGCTAGCAAATCAATTCGCCCCCGAACCACCAATCCCTCATCCTCAGAGGCGATCGCCACCTCTTTTTCAGCCGCTAGATAGAAGGGCGGTTGGTAGA